>CACZQS010000020.1 GCA_902783325.1 uncultured Lachnospiraceae bacterium | reverse complement strand
TATCTGCCGAGGCAGATGATTTAGTGAACTGCATATACAGCAACGGATGGTAAGCCAATCGGCAGTGCATTCCGTTAGCGAGTATAGTCAGCACTCATGGAGGATGAACATATGGCGCTTTACAGTGAGAAGGTAATGGATCATTTCAGGAACCCGAGAAACGTCGGCGTGATTGAGGACGCGAACGGAATCGGGGAAGTCGGAAACGCAAAATGCGGAGACATCATGAAGATGTATCTGAAGATTGAGGATGATATCATCAAGGATGTCAAATTTGAGACCTTTGGCTGCGGGAGCGCCATCGCGTCCAGTTCCATGGCAACGGAGATGATCAAAGGAAAACCGGTTGCGGAAGCGATGAAGCTGACGAATAAAGCGGTTGCGGAAGCACTGGACGGACTGCCGGATTACAAGATGCACTGCTCGGTGCTCGCGGAGGAGGCAATTAAGTCCGCGCTGGAGGATTATCAGAGCAGAACCGGAAAAGAGATATGATGATTACAGTATGAAGCCTGGAGCAATCTGCCGGAATCCAAATAAAAAGGTGCAAAAGAACAGCCCCATGCGGGCTGTTTTTTCTATGTGTATGAGGTATACTTGCAACATAAAAGAGCTATAATATGATATGCTGTCTGTTGCTCGCAGAAAACATTGAAAAGGGGCAGGTAAAAGATGCACAAGGAATTTCTGATGGGAAATGAAGCGATTGCCATCGGTGCGCTTGCGGCCGGCGTGAATTTTGTGGCCGGTTATCCGGGCACGCCTTCGACGGAAGTTTTGGAATGTGTGGCGAAGCGGAATCCCGGAAATGTCTATGTAGAGTGGTCCGTCAATGAAAAAGCCGCGATGGAAGCGGCTGCGGGCGCAGCCTATTCGGGGGCGCGCACCTTAGTGACGATGAAGCAGGTCGGACTCAATGTGGCCTGTGATCCTCTGATGTCATTGGAGTACATAGGCGTAAAGGGAGGAATGGTGATCATGGTCGCGGATGACCCGGGTCCCATCTCCTCACAGACGGAGCAGGATACCAGGACCTTTGCGATGTTCTCGAAGGTTCCCCTTTTTGACCCCTCGTCCGTCGCAGAGGCATTTTCCATGATCAGGGAAGCGTTTGCGTTCTCCGAGGAGTGGAAGACCCCGGTCTTCTTCCGGGCCACCACAAGAATCGATCACGGCTATGAATCCATCGATGTGCCGGACCCGTCCGAGTATGAAAAGCATGAGGCGGAAGGATTCGTGCCGGATCCTTCCCGCTTTGTGATCTTTCCGAAGCTCTCCGTGAAGAATCACGCCCTGATCGAACAGCGCAATGCGCGTCTTTCGGAGAGCCTTTCTTCCTTTGAGAGGAATTTTATTAAGGCAGCGGCGGGGAGTTATGCCTCGCAGCCGTCCGGCTGCGTGAAGGCGGTCGCTTCGCACGGCATAAACTACACTTATGTGATGGACTCCTTCGATGATACTTCAAGACCGGAGATTCTCCGAATCGCGGTGCCGTTTCCTTTCCCGGATCCTCTGGCGGCGGAATTCCTGCGCGGAAAGGACGAGGTTCTCTGTGTGGAGGAGCTGGATCCGGTCATCGAGAGGGAGCTGACCCGCGTCGCGGGGAAGTACGGCCTGAAGGTCCGCATACGGGGAAAACTGACAGGGGACATCGCGCCCTCCGGTGAAAATACCGTGGATTCCGTATCGGCGGCGATGGCGGAGTTTTTCGGAGATGATTCTCTTAAAAACGGAGACGCCGCGCTTCCGGATGTCCCGGAGCTGCCGGTCCGGCCCCCTGTTCTTTGCGCGGGCTGTCCGCACAGGGCTTCCTTCTACGCGGTGAAGCAGGCCATGAAAGGGCAGAAGACATTTTACGGCGGGGACATCGGCTGTTATACTCTCGGTAACGCGCAGCCCCTCAATATGTGCGACACATGCCTTTGCATGGGGGCGGGAATCAATATCGCTCAGGGAATCTGGAGAACGGCACCTGACACGAAATGCTTTGCCTTTGTCGGAGATTCCACTTTCTTCGCTTCCGGAATTACAGGTGTTGTCAATGCCTTTTACAACCAGGCGGAACTGACCCTGGTGGTGCTCGACAATTCCACGACGGCCATGACCGGCCATCAGCCCCATCCGGGCAGCGGCCGGACCGCGATGGGACAGACCGTGGAGAAAGTGAGCATCGAAAAGATTCTCCGCGCCATCGGGCTTACTTTTGTGGAGACGGTCGATCCGCTGGATCTGACAAAAGCCATAGAGACTGTGAGGAGAGCTCAGGAAGCTCCAGGGGTCAAAGCCGTGATCTTCAAATCTCCGTGCATCGCTCTTGAAAAGTCTAAGAAGCGGGCGGCGGTGGATGCGGAGAAATGCATCGGCTGCCGGAAGTGCATCAGGGAGCTCGGATGCCCCGCTCTTGTTCTTGACGGAAAGAAGGCAGTTATCAATTCTTCCATGTGCACGGGCTGTATGCTCTGTGCGC
>CACZQS010000019.1 GCA_902783325.1 uncultured Lachnospiraceae bacterium | reverse complement strand
GGATGTTGACGTTGGAGGAAATCCCGTTAACCCTCTTCTGGAAGCGGTCCAGAAGGCCGCGGTAATCACTCTGTCCCAGACAGTAGATGACAAACCTGTCCGCATCCATCCGGCAGGCGATACCCTCCGTCTCTCCCAGGAAGGAGCGGATCTCATCACCGATGCACCGCAGCACGCTGTCGCCGAATTCGCGGCCGTTCAGCGCGTTGATCGTATGAAACTGCTCTATGTTCATGACGACGGCATCCAGATGCTTGCTGGAGTGATACCTGAACAGCCGGTTCGCATACTCGAAGAAGAAGCTGCGGTTGTAGAGCATCGTCAGCGGGTCCTGCTCTGCCGCCGAGATCAGCTTCCTGCCCTCGCTGAGTTCGATGATTCTGCCCACCCGCGCGACGATGACCTCATACATGTCAAACGGCTTGGTCAGAAAGTCCGCGGCTCCCATCTGCAGCGCTTCAAGCTCCGCGGACTTGTCCGCTGTCATGACGATGATCGGGATGCGGCTGAGCTGTTCATCGTCTCTCACAGCCTCAAGGACCTCGAAACCGCTCATCACAGGCATCATCAGATCGAGGAGAACAATCGAGAGACCTTCCGCATGTTCCCGCATCATGTCCAGAGCTTCCCGGCCGTTCTCGGCGTAAAGAACCTCATAGTCATCCTCCAGGATCATGCCAAGTGCATCCCGGTTGATCTCCTGATCGTCCACGACCAGAACCTGCTGCAATCGCTGAATCTGTCTGGATTTCAGCATAGGATACTGCCCTCCTCCAAATGTGCGGAACCTGACCGGCTGTCAGTGTCAGGCACGCGTTTTCAGGAATTCTTCGATCTGTGCCCTGGTCGGAATCGATGCGATCGCGCCCTTGCTCTGCACGCAGATGCATCCCGAAGCATTTCCGTACGCGAGGGCTTTTCTCAGAATCTCCTCTGTCAGATCCCCCGCCTTTTCCACGCCCTGAATCCGAAGGCTGGACAGGAAGCCGCCCCAGAACGCGTCGCCGGCCCCGGTTGCATCCACTGCTTTCACTTTGATCCCGGGCACGTTGATCGCCCGGCCGTCAAAAAAGGCCCTGACGCCTTCCGATCCCAGCGTCTCCACAACCGCAGTAATACCATACTCCTTCATGAGGCCGGGAAGAGCTTCCTCTCCGCCCATCATTCCGACCTCCTCCTCTGAAATCTTCAGGAGATCTATATAGGGCAGATTCGCTTTCACGGCCCTGGTGCAGGCCTCCTCATCATCGTGCCACATAATATTCCGGTAGTTCACGTCAAAGCTCACCAGTCTGCCGCTCTCATGCCCGGCCTTAAGCGCCTTCTCGGTGGCTTCCCGTTCCGGCTGTGCGGAAAGCGAGCAGGAGCCCGCATGCACGATCACGCTGCCGCAGACCTCCTTCTCATCCACTTCATCAGGACTGAGCAGCATATCCGCTCCCGGTTTTCTTGCAAAGGTAAATTTCCTGTCGCCGTCCTCGGAGAGCGTGACAAAAGCCATTGTCGTGATCGCTTCTTCACAGAGCTTCGGACACAGAGCTTCCACCCCATATTCCTTCAGGGTGTCCATCAGAAAGACTCCGAAGTCGTCCTGTCCCACCTTGCAGCACATGCCGGCCCTGAATCCGTTCTTTGACATGGCGATCGCCACATTGGCCGGAGCGCCGCCCGCTTTGCGTATGTAGCTGGCCTCTTCACTCCCCGGAATAAAATCGATAACCATTTCCCCTATACTGTAAATGTCTCTCATCGTAAGAAAACTCCTTTTTTATTGACCCTTAAGGATATGTCCTGACTCCAAATGATTCAAACACGCAGCTACGGAAGGCCTTGAGATCCGCAAACACACCGTCCGCGAGCATCTGGGCTCCCAGATTTCCGATGGCGGTGGCTTCACCCGGTCCGGCAAGGACCGTGCGCCCGGTCACCTCGGCGGTGAGACGGTTCAGCCAGTCCGCGTTGGATCCTCCTCCCACAATATTGATCGCTTCATAATGGCATGAAGTGAGAGATTCGATCTCGAGAAGGGTCTGTCTGTAGCACTCCGCCAAAGAGCGGTAGATCACTCTCGCGACCTGCCACGGGGTTTCCGGAACCTCCTGACCGCTCCTTTGGCATGCCGCGCGGACCTCCTCAATCATGGAAGGCGGTGCCAAAAAGCACGCGTCATTGACATCCACCAATGAATCGATGGTTTCCCCGGAGGCCATATCGCACAGATGGGCAAAGGAGTAGTCCTCGCCCTCCTTCCGGCCTTCATAGGGGAAGCCGCCCTCCAGTTCTTTCTTCACCGACTGGATCATCCACAGGCCCATGATGTTTTTCAGGAAACGATAGCGGTGGTCGTATCCTCCTTCGTTCGTGAAATTCGCCTCCGCGGCCTCGCGCCGCGTATCCGCCTTCAGTCTCTCACAGCCCATAAGCGACCAGGTCCCCGAGGAGATATACAGCACGTCGTCCTTATTGGAAGGGACGCTCATCACGGCCGACCCGGTATCGTGAGAAGCCGGCAGGACGACCGTCAGGTCGAAGCCGACCTGTTCCCGGATTTCAGGGAGAAGCCTTCCCACTGCCGTGCCGGGCATGGACAGCTCTCCGAACAGCTTTTTCGGATATCCGAGCATCCCGATCAGTTCATAGTCCCACTCGTTGGTGACCGGATTGACCAGCTGCGCAGTGGTAGCCTCCGTATATTCCTGTTTCTTTACGCCGGTCAGCAGATAATGGAAATAATCCGGCATCATCAGAAAGCTCTCCGCCTTTTCAAGAGCCTCAGCTTCCTGTGTCTTATAGGCCATCAGCTGATAGATGCTGTTGAAGATGGCTTTCTGGATCCCCGTCCTCCTGTAGAGCTCCTCCTGGGGGATGATCTCATACACTTTCCCGTCCATGCCTTCCGTCCTGGAATCCCGGTAAGCATAGCAGGGCCCGATCTGACGGTCCTCCTTATCCAGCAGAACAAAATCCACGCCCCAGGTATCGATCCCCATGGAAACCGGTATCTTCCCGATCTCGCGGCATTTCTTCATGCCGTTTATGATCTCCGAGAAAAGGCGCCCGGTGTCCCAGACCAGGTGTCCGTCCTTCTTATCGTTTCCGTTCCAGAAACGGTACACCTCTTCAAGAACAATCTTTCCGTCCTCCATCCGCGAAAGGATGTGTCTGCCGGAGGAAGCACCTATATCGACCGCCAGATAATACTTGTTTCCCATATCCCATTACCTCTTACGAAAGCTGTTTACTATTCACGGCCTCTCCGCTTTCGCGCCACAGACCATCCATGCTTCGCATGTATGTCGAAGCTAAAGCTGCGTAACTATTTAGTGGCATTTTCAATAAGATACTGCTGCCACTCCTTGCTCAGATCCATCATGGTCTGCTGATATTTCTGATAGAGCTCCCTAAGCTTCTCGTCTTCCACCTGAGGGCTCAGCTCGGACAGGATCCGCTCTTCCTGCTCCCTGTCTTCGACAGGGAACCCGCGTTCTTTTTTCCAGGCGGCGACTGCAGTCGCCGCCTCCATTCTCTTCAGGAACAGCTCTCTCATCTCAAGATCCACTTCTCTGATCTGTGCCCTGGCTTCAGTCAGATCCGTCATTGCTCCTGCTCCTGGTTTTTTTTGGGCTCAACAATATTGAAGAATATATTCTGCTCCGCAACGGTATTCCCTTCCATCAGCTTGTCAAGCAGCGTCGTATCTCCCTCCTGGACAACCTCGGATTCGATCACCTCACGGTTATTCTGTGCAATGCCGAACAATCCGGCTCTGTTAGTCGTCCAGGTGGCGTCAGCCATATCATGAAGCGAGCCCTGTTCATAGAGGACAACGCCGTTCTTGACAACAAGAACATAAGACGCTTCCGGAAGGACGATGTTCGCCGTAAAGGAAAGATCCTCGATCTTCTTGCTGTCGGTGTAGATCCCGAGATACTGCAGGATCATCTCCGGAGTCATGTGTTTGGTGATGCCGCCGCTCGTTGACGCACGGGTTGCCGGATCCGTGTTGGTTCCGTAGCGAAGCTCCTGCGCGGCGCACAGATAAGCATTCCTCCAGGTTCCGCTCTCCGCCTGGTATCCCAGCTGCTCCAGGGCATCCGCGCACAGATAGCGTGCATCCTGATTCTCCGGATCCGCAAAGACCAGCATATTGGTCAGCTCCGCAACCCACTGGTATTCGCCCTTGTCATAGTCTTCCTTTGCTTTCGCGAGCACCGCATCCACATCGCCAAAGTACTCCACAAACTTCTTTGCCCGCTCAGTCGGCTCCAGCTCTCCCAGATGAATCGGATTGGCGTCGTACCAGCCCATATATTTCTGGTACACAGCCTTGGAGTTGTGGGCAACAGTCCCGTAATACTGTCTGGTGTACCAGACCTTTTCAAGCTCTTCCGGAAGCTTGATCATGTTTGCAATTTCGGTGCTGGTATATCCCTCATTCAGGTAGAGCAGGGTCTGGTCGTTGATGTATTTATAGGCAGCAGCCGTATTGAGAATGTATTCTACGATATTCGCATTGTCCCAGTGCGGCCAGTTATGGGCCTGGAACACTACCTCTACATCATTGCCGTACAGCTTCAGCGTCTCCATCAGGAAGTTTGCCCAGGCCTGGCCGTCACGCACCTCGGCTCCCCTCAGCGTGTACAGGTTATGCAGCGTTCCCGTGCAGTTCTCCGCCATCCAGAGTGCATTCTTCTGAGGGAACCAGGTATTCATCTCGGCAGGAGCTTCCGTGCCCGGTGTGAGCTGGAATTCCATGATCACTCCGTCCACAACCATTCTCTGTCCTGTCTGGGAGATAATCGTATTCGGCGACAAGTAGGAGGTGGTTCCATGGGACTGTCCCATGCCGATTCCGATGCACAGGGAACCCTTTTCTCCAGGCTCAAGAAGTGTGCCGTACTGATAGCTGGCTCTTCTGCCCATGGCCGTTCCTGCATAGACATTCTCGCTCACCGCATGCTCTTCAAATCCTTCCGGCGCGATGATCAGGATCCCTTCTTCATTCACCTGATCCTCAGACACAATGCCTTCCACTCCGCCGAAATGGTCCACGTGGGAATGAGAATAAAGAATCGCCTTTATCGGATAGTCGCCCAGATTCTTCTTAACCAGCTCATAAGCAGCCTGCGCGCACTCTACCGTCATCAGGGGATCGTAGACGATCCAGCCGGTATTGCCCTTGATAAAGGTGATATTGGACATGTCATAGCCCCTGACCTGGTAGACCCCGTCCATGACCTCAAACAATCCGTATACGTGGTTGAGCTGTGTGTTTCTCCACAGGCTCGGATTTGCCGTGTCCGGAGCATCGCTCTCAAGGAATGCATAGGCGTCCTGGCTCCACGCCACTTTTCCGTCATCCATCGTGATCTCGAGGGTGTCGGGCGCATCGATCAGGCCCCTCACGGCATTCTCCATCTCCCGTTCATCATCAAAGTCCAGCAGGGCATATACCTGTTCATTGGCATCGATCGTATACTGGGTAGCCTCCTTCGCATCCGGATTTAACCCCAGATCTCCGGCCGCCGCATTCGCATACGGAACAACAAGAACGGCCGCCATTGCCGCCGCGCATAACTGTTTCTTCATGCTGTGTTTCTTCATGATCTGTGCTCCTTTCTCTTTTAAGCGTTGACATGTAGCAGTATAATAATTGATTTGCAATTTATTATCTCTTTTTAACCGAAAAGCCGAATTTTCCGATCTTCTCTCCAAGCGCATAGTATTCGCCGTGGGAATAGGTGATAAGTCCCGTTTTCTCCAGCGCAAACCGGCCCTTTTCGTCCATATACCTGTCGTCGACGGACACTCCGGCCACTTCCGCCAGAAACATGTCGTGGGACCCGAGGTGCAGTATTTCCGTCACTTTGCACCAGATGTTTACCGGGCTTTCGCCGATCGCGGGAGTTTCCATAAGCTCCGAGGCAAACTCCGTGAGCTTCATCTCGCGGAATTTATCATGGTCGCGTCCCGACACGACTCCGCACCAGTCACAGACCTTTGCAAGCTTCCCGGTCACAAGATTAATCACGAACTCGCGGCTTTCCGCAATCATTCCGTGTGAAAAGCGCTCCGGTCTCACCGAAATCGAAACCATGGCCGGATCAGAGCAGACCGTCCCCGTCCAGGCCACAGTTATGATATTCGGCCTTTCGCCCGCGCGGGTGCAGCTCACCATCACGGCAGGCACGGGATACAGCATGTTTCCCGGTTTCCAGAACTGCTTCGGCATCTCATTCGTTTCCTTTCACAAGATCCGCCGCCCGGCATCCGGCCGCGGAAATCAGATCTGACGGCGAAAGGCATATCTGAAATCCGACTTTTCCCGCGCTGACATAGATCCGGTCAAGCCCGGCCGCCGTCTCATGAATAAAGGTCGGGAACTGCTTTTTCATTCCGATGGGGGAGCAGCCGCCGTGAACATATCCCGTGAGCGGCAGAAGCTCCTTCTGCCTGATCATGCTTACCGATTTCTCACCCGAGACTAAAGCCGCTTTCTTGAGATCAAGCTCTTCGGCGACCGGCACAACAAAGACATAGTAAGCCCCGCTCTTTCCCTGCGTCACAAGAGTCTTGAACACCTTCACCGGATCTTCTCCGAGTATTCCCGCGATCTCTTCGCCGCTCATGGACGCGTCCGGTTTATAAGTATGGCTGGTGTAGGGAATCTTCTTCCCGTCAAGCACCCGCATCACATTCGTTTTTTCTTCCTTCTTCATCTGTTCTTTTTCAGCCGTTTCTTGTCCTCATACATTCTGGCATCAGCCTGTTCAAAAACAGTTCTGATATCCGCAACTCCCGTCGCCTTTGCCATTCCGGCGGCAATCACAATCCCGCCGTGAGCCCCGTTCCGGCTGTTCATGAGTTCGATCTGATCGACGAGATGCTCGATGTTCACATAATCGTCTCCCTTTGCCACCGTCACAAACTCATCCCCGCCGATGCGGAACACCGGACTCCTCTTAAAGACCTGGCAGATGATTCTGCAGGCTTCCTGTATATATCTGTCACCGGCCTGATGCCCGAGGGTGTCGTTAATTGCTTTCAGCCCGTTGACGTCGAACACGACGATAGCATAGGACGTAACTTCCCCGTGTTCGATCTGCCGGGACAGTTCTGCCACATATTCCAGATAGGCATGTCTGTTTCTGATCCCGGTAAGACCGTCCCGGTTCGCCTCGTCCTTCGCCTGGGCCAGGTTGATCAGATATTCTTTCTCGCGCTTCACATCGGCATCTATGTTCTTTACGCCGACCAGGATGTGATCGTGGTCCCCTTCGATCCGGGTCCCTTTCATATTCGCAAAAAAGTAGCCGTCCTGGTGCTTTACGCGGTAGATCAGCGAAAACTCGCCGTGGTCATTGATATCCCGAATGATTTTGTCTTTCCTGAAGCCCGAATAGAATGACTCGATATCTTCATGGTACAAGGTAGTAAAGACATCCTTCGACCCCTGCAGGAAGAAATCTTCTTTCTCATATTCCGTATCAAAAGTGACACCCGGATCATAAGGATTATATTCCAGATATGTATCTGTCCGTATATCGACGTAAAAAACCCTGAAATACTCCTGAGACAGCTTGTGAAGAATCGCCAGGTATACAGAATCGTGCGGAATCGGGTTCTCATCCCCTGCAGAAAGCATCTCCTCCGCGATCTCCAGAATCTGCCTGTACTGCTCGTCCGATCCGGAAGAAAGACCGTCCTGAGCCAGCATTTTCAGCTTCGCGGCCCGCTCAGTATTATTCATACACAACCCTCCGGTCAACAGTAACCTCATACCATTATATCAGCACTGAGGAGTAATGATAAGCCGTGACCTGTAATTTTCTTCTGCGTCATGTTATACTTACAGACAAAGACAATCCCCTTCGAAAGGATATCGGAAAGCTATGGGACCGGATGATAAGTTAAAAGATGTCAAGTATGCCATGAATACAAGGATGTTCCTTCTGTTTGCCGGGATCTTCCTTCTCTTCAACTCGGTCACGTCCACAATTCCTTACGGCTTCAGGTGGCTGACCGTGACAAAGATTGTGACGGAATATGAAGAAAAGAATGCAGAAAACCCGGACGCGGCATCTTCTGCCGAATCTGATGAAATGGACGTCGCCGCCCTGATTCAGGATATGAAGACCCTTAATATAACGACAGATGACCTTCGCACTGTCGGCATCGCCAACATTGTCATGGCGGTCATCCGCATCATCATCGCCCTGGTGTGCATTCTGTTCGCCAACCGGGTCGACAAATCGCACATTACACTTGCAGCCGTCATCACTCTCGCAGTCTGTGAAGTCGTCTTTGCAATCCTTATGTACTTCAAAAACTCTCTCAGGATCGGCTCTTTGCTGTACGCAGTGCTGCTTACCGGATTCCTCCTGTTCGGCGCAATCCGTATGAGAAAGATCAGTAAAAGCGATCCCGGCAGAATCCTCGCGGTGAACACGGCGCGCAGGTCCCCTTCCGCCTCCGGGCAGACCCCTCCTCGCAAAAAGAGCATCAGGGAGCGGGCTATGATGGGGTCAGGCGTGCCCGACGACACTGCGCCGTCTGAAGATGATGCGCCGTCTGAAGATAAGGAGTGAATATTAGCCCCTCTGATGCGGCAGTCACCCGATTGTGTTCGTAAGTGTCCCGATTCCGTCTGCCTCGCAAACCACAATATCGCCTTTTTTCAGGTACTTCGGCGGAGTAAATCCCATTCCCACTCCGGCCGGAGTGCCCATGGAGATGATCGTACCCGCGCTCAGCGTCATCCCCGCGGAGAGATCTTCTATCACATCGCCTATTCCGAAAATCCAGCTCGACGTATTCCCGTCCTGGCGGAGCTCGCCGTTCACAAAGCACCGGATGCCGATCTTCGGAGGATACGGGAATTCATCCGCAGTCACAATCCATGGCCCGACCGGTGTAAATGAGTCCAGGCTCTTGCCCAGATAAAACTGTTTATGTCTTGTCTGCACCTCTCTCGCGGATATATCGTTGAGGATCGTGTACCCGAATATATATTCCCGGGCATCTTCCTTCCTGACCTGACAGGCATCCCTGCCGATGATCACGGCTATCTCCGCTTCATAGTCCAGCTGCTTCGTCACATCCGGATGGCTGTCCACGATTCCCTTGTCGGGAACCGCCTCATTGACGCGTTTTGAAAAATAGACCGCGTAATTCTCCCTGACCATAGTGGGATGAAACCGCGCCGCCTCATTCGTGTGGTCGGCAAAATTCATCCCTAGACAGATGACATCGTGCGAGGGTCTGGGAATCGGGGAAAGAAGCTGTATATCCTCCATCGGCAGGCCCTTTGACGGCAGCTCCCCGGGAAGTCCCCGCCGGATCAATTCCTCCATACACGTTATACCGGGTATGGGGAAGATTTTATCGCCGGCTGCTGCCCCGACATATTCGGTCCCGTTATATAAAAATGATGCAAGCTTCAAGGTAATTTCCCTCCTCCTTTGAATTGCACATAGAAAAGCAGCTTCGCTGCTGTGCAATTCGCGCGCGGTTCCTCATCGAGAATCGCGATTTACTAACAGTATACTCTCCACAGGTCTCATGAACAAGGCAGACGGATTATAAAGTTGATAAATGAGGCTCCCTGCCCGCCAGCCGCAGCCGGATGACAATAAACATATTAAATGCTATACTCTGAATATATATGAAAATCACAAAAACAGTTAACGGGACCGACAAATGAGAAGCAAGAGGGAGGAAGCCTTGGACCAGAAAAAGCGAATCAGAGTTCCGATCCTCATCCGCATTGCATTCATGTTCCTTGCCGCAATCCTGGTCTCCTCCATATGCGGGTCCGTATTCAATTACTCGAACCAGCTCAAGATCGCAGCACAGCAGAGCAAGGATACGGCCAGGCTTGCCGCTGTCGCCGCAATGACGGCCATCGGGGACGAAGGCAGTGCACTCTCCCTGTATGAGGACGAATCGTTCCGCGAAAAGACCCGCCGGACATTCCGGTTCATCTGCCGGGAGGCCGGGCTCAGATATCTGTATCTGTATGTGGTCGATGATGAAGGATACCGGCATTATCTTGTCAGTGCGGCGGAAAACGATGATGATGACCGGAAAATCAATGCCGAATACGGATACGGATCGGTTCAGAAGGAACCGGCACTGTATGATGCTGAAAAAAACGTGCTGGAGCGCAAGTCCGACGGGGATTATACATTTATAGACAACGGGCTTGGCGACGTCTGCATGTATATACTGCCTGTGATCGACTCCGATAATCAGCTCGTCGCTCTGGTCGGCGCAGATTACAGTCTCGAGAGCCTCAAGGCAAAGACATTTACATCATTAAGGAGAGAACTCATTCTTGAGCTTCTCATATTCGGTGCAGCAACAGCGATCGCCCTGCTGCTGATCCGGCGCTCCGTGATCCGGCCGATCCGGAATCTGTCCGATAGAATGCAGAGCTTTATTGATGACAGAAAAGCGCATCTGAAAACGGACATAAGAACTCCCCTTTTCGAGGATGAAGTGACAGATATGGAGCATTCCTTTAAACAGATGACTGGAGATATCTCGGATTATATCGGTGAGATCAGCATCCTGACAGGCGAAAAGATCCAGACGCAGACAGAGCTGGATGTGGCGAGGAAGATTCAGTGCGGAATCGTTCCGCTGGAGCACAGCCTGTCCGGTGACGGATATGAAGCTTACGGGTTTTCAAAGCCGGCCAGGGAGGTCGGAGGAGATTTTTATGATCTCTTCTGCCTTGACGAAGACAGGCTCTGCCTGGTTCTCGGGGACGTGTCGGGCAAGGGCGTCTCTGCAGCCATGTTCATGGTCATGGTGGAGACGTCCATCAGGGAGAACCTGAAGGCGGGGCGCTCTCTTGCGGAAACATTTACATTTGTGAACCGCGAGATCTGTCTTGCCAATCCCGAAGATATGTTTGCGACTGCACTTGCCCTGATCCTGGACGCGAAGACGGGACGGGTCACCTATGTAAATGCAGGTCATATGGAACCTCTTCTTATAAATCAGAATCCCTTCTATTTAGAGGCCAAAAACATCATGGCAGCTCTGGGAATGTTTGACGACTCCGTATATGCTGAAAAAGAGCTGACACTCAAAGACGGCGAGTGCCTCCTCATCTTTACGGACGGAATCACGGAAGCCATCAATTCCGGAAAGGAGCAGTACGGAGGAGAAAGACTTCTTAAAGCCGTCTCGGCACGAATCCGGGACGAAGGAGTTCTGAGCATCCCTTGTACATATATTGCGGACCTGGTCCGTTCCGTGGATGCATATACAGACGGGCTGCCGCAGTTTGATGATATTACCTGTGCCGCTGTCGCTTTCACGGGGTATGGAAGCGGCAGGGAAAAGCTGACTCCCGAAATTTCCTCTTTTAAGGCCGTAAAGCAG
>CACZQS010000018.1 GCA_902783325.1 uncultured Lachnospiraceae bacterium | reverse complement strand
TGCTTCAAAACCGGGTTCCGTGCGAGAGAAGCGTCTCACCCTTCGCGTCATAGAGCTCCCTGCGGACAAGAAGATACGAAGTCTCCTCAAAAGCAGTCCCAAGCCAGGCCCCGAGGGCCTCCATCACGGTCTGAGGTTTCAGGTTCCCGTTGCTTCCGCACTCACACCTGAGAAACAGGCTTCTTCGTTCGGAATACTCATCCGAAACGGCAAACGCGGGAAATGCATCCGCAGGAGCCGCGTACAGCTCAAAAATCTGAGGGCGTATGTTTACATCCTTCTCGGACTTTTTTGTCACCTTGTGCACGACGATCTCTTCCTGCTCCAGAAAGCGCTCAAGGGCATTGCCTTCATAAAGAGCGGAAATGCCGTCAAGACCATCCTTCATGAGAATCTGCCAGGAGGCCCCGCGGACAAGCGCCATGGCCTTGCTGCTCTTGATCAGGCCGACGCGGACGGCATCCGTAAAGTGAACGCCTTCCACGGAAGCCGCGTTCAGCGCTTCCAGAAAAGCGTCGCATGACGGGGGCTCGGGAAGGGATGCATTGTCAATCCCGATGTCGCTGAGGCGGTATTCTTCCTGTTCGGTCAGCTCCGCGGTGTCGCGGTACGCGAATTCGATATCGGCGTATTCGCCGGTGCTCTGCTGGCCCACGCCCAGCGGATCCGCAAAGCTTAAGACCATGTGCGGATTGAAGCCTTTCGTGTAGACAGCCGCAAGTCCGCTTTTCCGTATGATCTTCGTAAAGGTACGCATGAAATCCAGATGTCCGACAAAGCGGACCGGACCGGTTTTTTCAAAGCGGACTCTAATTCTCATGCTTCCTCTTCCCTCTTGCCTGCATTCTTTTTCTTCGGTTCCATACAGACTCCGGTGCGGTTTTTGATGAGGCCGCAGCCAGAGCACTCCTCCCTGCAGTTCGGCGTGGTGACGCCTTCCCTGACGGCTCTTCTCCACTCCCTCAGGAAGAACTCTTTGGTGATGCCGATGTCAATATAGTCCCAGGGAAGGATCTCATCCTCCGCCCGCTCCCTCGTCGTGTAGAAATCAGGGGAAACTCCTGTATTTCTGTAAGCCTCCTGCCAGATCTCATAGCGGAAGAAATCTGTCCACGCGTCATATTCGGCTCCGAGACGGCAGGCCTCCTCTATGACGGCCGCCACGCGGCGGTCGCCGCGGGCCAGGACTCCCTCGAGTTCCGTTCCGTTCGGCTCGTGCCATTTGTAATGAATCCGCTTCTGGTTCTTCATCTGTCGGATCTCGTCCCTCACCGTGTGGGCGTCCTCGACGTAGTCTTGAGGGGACTGCATCGCGGCCCACTGGAAAGGCGTAAACGGCTTCGGGACAAAGAAGGAGGTGCTGACGTTGATGTCGCAGGGACCGGTGCGCTCTTCTTTTGGCACCTCGTCGTAGAAGGTCTCGCAGACGGCCTGGGCCAGATGGGCGATACCCTTCCGGTCCTCTTCTGTTTCCGTGGGAAGGCCCAGCATGAAATAGAGCTTCACCTTCGTCCAGCCGCCGCGGAAGGCCTGGGCGGCTCCGGTGAGGATCTCCTCCTCCGTCAGTCCCTTGTTGATGACATCCCGAAGTCTCTGGGTGCCTGCCTCCGGGGCGAAGGTGAGGGAGCTCTTTCTGACGTCCTGCACCTTGCTCATCACGTCCAGTGAGAAGTTGTCGATTCTTAAGGAAGGCAGGGAAATGTTGACGTGCTCTTCGCTGAACTCGTCAATCAGGAAATTCAGGATCTCCCTTAGGCAGCGGTAATCGCTCGAGGAGAGGGAACTCAAGGAAATCTCCTCCTGACCGCTGCTGAAGATCATGTTTTCCGCATAGCGCTTCAGAACCTCAAGCGGGCGCTCCCGCAAGGGCCTGTAGACGAATCCGGCCTGACAGAAGCGGCATCCCCGTATGCATCCTCTCTGGATCTCGAGAACCGCCCTGTCCTGCGTCGCCCGGATATACGGAACGATCGGGTGCTCCGGATACGGGGCATTTGTAAGATCCTTTGCAAATACTCTCTCAACTGTCCTGGGCAGGTCTTTTTCCTTCGGCTCGAAGGAGGCGATCGTCCCGTCCTCCTTATAGGTCACCTCGTAGAAAGATGGTGCGTAGATGCCCGGGATCTTCCCTGCCTCGTGAAGGAATTCCGTGCGGGTTTTGCCCGCCTTTTTCATCTCGCGGTAGAGATCCATCAGGGGATCCATGGAGACTTCCGACTCCCCGATGAAAAAGAGATCGAAAAATGGCGCGATGGGCTCCGGATTATAAGTGCAGGGTCCTCCGCCCATCACGATCGGATCTCCCTCTCCCCGCGCATCCGCATGGAGGGGTATCTGCGACAGCTCCAGGATCTGCAGGACGTTCGTGTAGCAGAGCTCATACTGCAGCGTGATTCCCAGGATATCCGCCGAGCGGACGCTCTGCTGCGACTCCAGCATAAAGAGAGGAATCTTCTCCTCTTTCATGATCTTTGCCAGATCCGGCCAGGGAGAATAGACCCGCTCGCACCATGTATCCTCTCTCGCGTTCAGCTGCTCGTAGATGATCTGGATTCCCAGATGGGACATGCCGATCTCATAGACGTCCGGAAAGCACATGGCAAAGCGGATGTCTACTTTATCTTTGTCCTTTACGATGCTGTTCGGCTCATTGCCTGTATAGCGGGCCGGCTTCTCGACCTTCATGAGAATGCGGTCCGGCAGAGCTGGATTCGTCATGGATTCCTCCGTGTGAACATAGTCAATCGATCTGCGTGTAGAAGCAGCTCCGGTTCCCGGTGTGGCAGGCTGCTCCGGTCTGATGCACTTTTGCGAGAAGCGTGTCGCGGTCGCAGTCCGCATAGAGAGCCTTTACATCCTGGAAATGGCCGGAGGTCTCCCCCTTGATCCACAGGGAGCTGCGGCTCCTCGAGTAGTAGGTCATTCTCTTCGTCTTCAGCGTCAGATTGTAGCTCTCTTCATTCATCCAGGCCATCATGAGAACGTCGCCGTTCTCCGCATCCTGCACGATGCAGGGAATGAGGCCTTTCTCATTCGGCTTAAGCTCGCTCCACTCCATAGCTGCGGCCTCCATCAAAGGCTCCCCTTTGTGGAGAGCACGTCGCTGATTCTCGGATCGAAGGACACGGCGGTGTCGAGGGATTTGGCGAAGGCCTTGAACGCCGCCTCCGCGATGTGGTGATTGTTGTGTCCTTCCAGCATCTTGAAATGCAGGTTCATCGCCGCGTTGTTTGCCACGGCGAGGAAGAATTCCTGCACCATTTCCGTCTCGAAATCCCCGATTTTGTCCACGGTAAAGGCGAGATCGCTTGCAAAATACGCTCTCCCGCCAAGATCCAGGGCACACAGAACCAGAGTCTCATCCATCGGCAGAGCAAAGCTCCCGTACCGGCGGATTCCTTTCTTGTCGCCCGCCGCCTCGCGGATCGCCTGGCCGAGCACGATGCCGGTGTCCTCGATCGTGTGGTGGCCGTCCACATGGAGATCGCCCTTCACCTGAACGGTGAGATCAAAGAAGCCGTGTCTCGCAAAGGCATCCAGCATGTGGTCAAAGAAACCGATTCCCGTGTCGATCTGAGCCTTTCCGCTTCCGTCCAGGTTCAGCGTAAGAAGGATATCCGTCTCGCCCGTGGTTCTCCTGATTTCCGCTTTTCGTTCCATAACCTATACCTCACCTTACTTTTCAAACCTGACTTCCACGGAATTGGCATGGGCCGTCAGGGATTCCGCATTCGCAAACGCGGCAATGTCCTCATGAAG
>CACZQS010000017.1 GCA_902783325.1 uncultured Lachnospiraceae bacterium | reverse complement strand
TAGCTGGTGCCTGCCTGCCATGCAGCGGCATCCAGATCGTTCTCGATCATGAGCGCGAAAGGACGCTTCCGTCCGATCTCTTCGGAAACTTCCATTCCGGTCAGGTAACTCCTGCAGGGCCCGTCGGATTTCCGGGACTTCTTATCGTCAGACGAATCCCGGAGCTCCTCATCGCCGGTCGATTCCCAGATCATATCATCATCAGATTCGCTGACAGATTCTTCATCAGACTCCTCTTCCGTTTTCTTGGGAAACAGGCTGAATCTGCTGTCCATGGCGAAGGCAGATGTACACATCATGGAGGACATAATGACGGCCAATACCGTTAATAAAACCCATTTTCGGAACATATTTAAGTCCGCCTTTCTTACTATCGTATTTTGATTTATGTAAATCACTTCCAGACAATCATAGCACGCCTGAAACAAATACTCAATCTTTTACCTGTCCGGTTTTTTCCGGAAAGGCTGACGTATGTGCGGAGTATTACAGCTGTTTTATCTCAAAAGGAGCACACAAATGTGATATAGTAGATGGAAATCAGAAAAACCAAAAATCCGGAAAAAGAGGACATTGCCATGGCAGTCAGGACAGCAATAGCGGCAGGACATATATGCATCGATATTACTCCGGTGTTCCCGGAAGGGACAAAGCCGGTACAGAATCTGGGAGACCTGCTAAAGCCCGGAAAGCTTGTGGAAGTGGCGGCTTCCAGTGTACATACAGGCGGCAGTGTCGGGAATACCGGGACAGCCATGAAGATTCTGGGAGCGGACGTGAAGCTTCTCGGAAAGATCGGGAAAGACGCGTTCGGCGGGATGATCCGGCAGGTACTGGACAGATACGGAGCCGGAGGAGACCTGATGGAAACGGAAGGCGAGACCAGCAGCTATACGATTGTGCTTGCGGTTCCGGGCCTGGACCGTCTCTTTGTACACTGCCCGGGAGCGAATGACACATTCTCTGCGGCGGATATCCCGGAGGATGCTCTTGAGAGCGCGGCACTGTTCCATTTCGGATATCCGACACTTATGCGGCGCATGTATGAAAACGGCGGCGCTGAGCTGAAAGCCATGTTCCGGCACATGAAAGAGAAAGGGATCGCCACCAGTCTCGACCTGACCGTGCCGGATCCCGCAGGCGACGCCGGGAAAGCCGACTGGAAGGGCATTCTCAGGGAAGTGCTTCCCTATACGGATTTCTTTGTCCCGAGCTTTGAAGAGCTCTGCTTTATGCTTGACCGGGAGAAATATGAAAGAATCGGGAAGACGGCGGGAAATGACGAGATCACGAAATATGTTTCCCTTGAAGCCGATATTATTCCTCTTGCGGAAGCGTGCCTGGAGCTGGGTGCGAATGCCGTGCTGATCAAATGCGGCGCGCCGGGAATGTACCTTTGCTGCTCCGGACATATGGAGCGCGTGGGGCAGCGCCTGGAACTGGACGCGTCCGCGTGGAACGGTTACCGCGCGTTTGAAAAGAGCTTCAGGATTGACCGCGTGCTCTCCGCCACCGGCGCGGGAGATACGAGCATAGCGGCTTTCCTTACCAGCATCCTGAAGGGCAGCGGTCCGAAAGAAGCGCTTGAGAATGCTTCTGCCGAAGGTGCGCTGTGCTGTACCTCCTACGATTCCGTCTCCAGACTGCTGCCTCTTGAGGAAGTCCGGAAGCGGATTGAGGCGGGATGGGAGAAGACGGAGGTTAATCTGTAAATCAACCTTCAGATCTGACTGACGGATGCATCGGTGATGGACCCCTTGTGTATCTTAAGACCGGCCTTTTTCATCGCGGCGGAGAGCTTCTCTTCGAGGACGTCTGTTAAATGGTACTTCTCCAGGAGGCGGCGGAAGCGGAGCAGTGTGGTTGCGTCAGGAACCTGCTCGTCGAGAAAATCCACGCCCAGAAAGCTTCTCATCGAATAGCTGTCGCTGACAGCTTCTTCAGTGCCCTCCGCAGACAGACGGAACCAGGTCTGGATCAGATACATGCGGAGCATCATCTCGAGACTTTTCGGCCTGCGGCCGCGTCTGCCGTGGTAATAATACGGACGGATCAGGGCGGTGCACTCGTCCCACGGGATGAGGGCATTCATGGTGTTAAGAAAGTCCTCCCTGCGGCTTTTGCTGCGGCGGTTGGAATATTCGATATCGCTGAATGTCTGCTGTTTCATGGCGGTAACGTCCTTCCTTTGATTTATGTACGCTGTTCCCGCTTCAGCATAGACAGAATGAGGAGAGCAGCGCAGACTGCGTAGCAGATCGCTCCGATCATCAGAGGAGAGATTGGGCCGCTTGCGGGCAGCAGCATCAGCTCCGCGATCATCGGGGCGAAGGTGAGCAGGACATAGGAGAGCACGACGGAGAAGATGAGGGCCGTTCCTTCGTCCACATTTTTTTTGACGACATTTAGTCCCATGAAGCGGTCTGTGGCGAGAGGCGTCGCGAAGCCGTCCAGGAATCCGAGGATCATGCTCGTGATGACGATCATGAGGATGATAGGCGGAACATGCAGGATAAAGATGCCGAAAGCAGTGAGGCCAAATGTCAGGGCAATACTGAGCTTAAGCCCCAGATGCCTCCTTGCCGCGGCAACCAGTGCAGGGCCGATGTAGATGCCGGCAATTCCGTTCGCAATATAGCAGTAACTTAGCATGACGGAGGAAATGCCGTTTACCTGGCAGATAGCCGGAATCAGCGTGACGCAGAGCATCACTCCGATGTTGAGGGGGATGCCGATCACAACAATAAAGAACAGCATCTCCGGGGAGAAGATCATCCGGAGGATCTTTGCAAAAGAGACCGAAGGTCTTTCCTCAGCTGTATCGGCGCGTCTGCGCAGCGCCTTCCAGGGTATCAGATTGAGCGTGACAATCAGGTATGCGAAGAAGACGCAGGCCGAGAACAGAAATGTCATGGCATAACCGGCATTGGCAGAGAGGATCGCGCCGAGACCGGCGCCGCAGGTAGCTCCGGCGAGAAGTCCCGCATTGTCCTGCAGAATATTCTCGCTTCGGCCGTCTTCCGTCTCATATCCCCTTGTGATCAGGTAATTGGATACCTGCTTGAAGCCCGCATAAGCCACGCCCGCCAGGGCCCGGCAGATGATGACGGCCAGGGCTCTGCCTGTGAGAAATGCCGCCGTATTGCTGCCGATCATGAGGAAGGCTGAAACAAAAAGCGTTGCTTTTATGTTGTATTTTTTTACGAAACGGGGAAGCGTCAGCATGGCGATTATCTGCGTGAGTCCTTCCATGGTCAGGGGGAGGGCTGCTGTCATGCCTACAGAGAGCCCGAACAGGGATTCTCCGTTTTCACGAATCATCATAGCCGCATATGGAACACAGATATACTCCGCCGTCGAGCACAGGAATCCCGTGAAACGAAGGGAGAGAGAAATCTGCTTCTCAGAGAAGGAATAACCCGATTCCTTCTCTGTTTTTCTTTTTGAGGTAAAGAGGTCGACGAAATGGTTGAGCTCCAGGACGAAGATCAGCAGGATGATCATCGTGGAGGCCAGAATCAGGATAATGTTTTTGAGCTCATTCCGGATTGCCGCATCGGAAATTTCCGCTTCCAGATAGAAGGCTTCGTTATCTGAAGTCATAAACCTGAAGGTGATCAGGTCCGATGTCTCGTCTGTGCGGAGGACTTCGGAGATCCGGTTCGAGATGCGCACGGAGCGCAGTGTATCGAGATGCCGGATCCGGTCCTCTATGTAGCTGTTCAGGCCGTTCACATTTCTAAGATCCACGCCTTGTTCACTGACTTTGCGGACTGTGGTTTCCAGATTCTCCAGGGATGTCACGACGGAACTTCTTATTTTTGAACGGTAATCGCTCTGATAGCCATAGAGAGAAATCACGGATAAAAGAAGGATGCCTCCGCCCAGGATGCAGATGGAGATGAATTTTTCAAGATTCCGGTCGGACTGTCTCTTATGAGTGGCGAGCCGCTTTTCGCTGCGGATTACTCTGACATAGATGATCAGGGCGATGATCATGAGGACCGAGATGATGACATCCAGCAGGATTAAGGTTTTTCTGACACTGGCGAGCAGACCGCTGAAGATAGAAGTATCGTAGAGAGCGCCGAAATAGCCGATGATCTTATCCTCCTGGCGGACCGGAGAAAAGATTGCTCTTAAGGATCCTTTTTTCACCTGGGAGCTGTCGTTATCGGAGAAGGACGGAAGTCCGGCAAGGAATTCGTCCGACTGCAGAATCTTCTCCAAACTGTCCGCATACACTTCCCTGTTCTCTTCTGCGCAATAGAGCAGTTCCCCGTCGGAGCGGATGATGAACGGATAGAGCTCCGGGACCTGTTTTGTGAAGGAAAGAAAGACATCGTCGATACCGTAGTAATGTTCAAAGCTCTTTCCGAAACCCACCGCGGTTTCGATCTGCGTCACAGTCTCAGCTTCTTTTCTCGCGAAGGACTGCTCTTCAAGATTTATGGCTGACGTGCGGTAATTGAAATATCCCATGACAGAGACGAAGATCACGGCAAAGACCGCCACGAAGATCAGCAGGAGAAGATAGATCCGGGATTCTTTTTTGCTATTCATTATTGCTTGATCCTCCGGCAAAGATTTCTTCACAGGCAGCGAGCAGAGAGAATTCGAGCGGGTAATGAATTCTTATCGCACTGTCATAATTCAGGTAGATGCTGGGCGCGCTGGTATAGACACAGGGCAGTTTTCCCGCCTCCGCGCCGTCAAAGACCCTGATCACGGCATCGGCCACAAAGCGGCCGACGTTGACGAGGTCGTTGGCGGAAATCAGCATAAGTGCCCCGTTTTTTACAGCTTCCACGTCATCCATAAGATAGACCGGGATTCCGCGCTCATAGAAATGGTCCAGCAGGGACTTCAGGCGCTCCGGGTCATTGATCAGGTCGACCGTGAGAAAGAAGGCATCGATACCCTCATCCAGGATTTTCAGGATGCTGTCTTCCACCAGCCCGTAATAACGGTCCAGCTCCTCAGGAGTCTCTCTTTGCTGTTCTTCGATATTGTACTTGATAAGATTGAACCCCAGCTCCTTTGAGGAAGCCTCTATGTCCGGAACACCGGAGATCGTCTCGTCGCCGTAGATGATGACGCCGAGATTATGAAAGGGAAGGATGGAGTAGTAGTACTTCAGCTGTCTCAAGGGAAGGGAAGGCTCCACCTGGGCCCATACATTCGGATTGCCGCTGTCTGCGTCCGTGGATTCGATGATGCCGGACGCCACCGGATCCGTGGCGGAAAAGTCGATCATGGGAACCGGAAGATCCAGGCCCTTGACAAAGACACCGGCACTTGTGCCGAAGGTGAGGACAAGGTCGATATCCTTGCCCGCGCGCTCCGTCAGTACGTTGGCGATATCTTCCGCATCCTCGTAACCAAGATAAAAGAAAGCGTCATCGGCAAATTCGATATAAGGTCCGAGATCCGCTTTGAGGAGGGCGTCATACATCTCTTTTGTGGACATGGATCCCTCATTGACGGAATCGATGGTAAAAGGCAGGCTGCCCTCCCTGATCCAGCCGTTTTCTTCGAGACCGGCGAGGATGTAGTACAGCTGGCGGCTGGCCGGCAGATATTCGTCGTAGTCCACATAAGCGATGCGGAAGGGACTGCCGTCACTCTTCCCGTGCGGAGCCGTCTCCTCCGTGAGTTCTTCCGCAGATACGGCGGACGGCAGAAGAATGCAGACTGCAA
Organism: uncultured Lachnospiraceae bacterium; assembly: GCA_902783325.1. Lineage (GTDB taxonomy): Bacteria > Bacillota > Clostridia > Lachnospirales > Lachnospiraceae > Chordicoccus. Next base: position 6,512 of record CACZQS010000017.1, on the reverse strand, counting down.
TAAAAAGGAGCAATGTGAAGAAGCTCATATTATTAAAATGGCGCATGACTTAAGCTCACTCCTCCTTTTCAATCCGGTTAGCCGGAAAATCCGAATACAGATCTTCCGCAATCAGGCGGTACCAGTTCTCTTCGCGCTCATTTCGGAGCACCAGGTCGAAATACATCTCGGAAAGACCTATGAGATGGGAATCCCTAAGAGATGTCTTTCTGATAAGTTCCCTGATCTGTTCCACGGAAGGCTTCAGCATCCACATCTCGACCGGCCCGGCCGTCGTGGAGAATCCGCATCCGGGATACAGAGCGAACATAGGTCCGCTGATATATCCGGTGCAGTCGTAAGAGCCGATGAGGGCTCCTTCTGAGGAAAGCCCGGCATCTGTGAGCAGTTCTTTGAGCAGCGACTGCCATTCAGGCAGATAAAGAGACTGGAACTGTCCTCCCATCCACGTGATGCCTCTCTCGAATTGCAGGATGAGGGCTGTCGTAAAAATGCCGGGAAGCAATTTTTTCGTGATGAGCATTTCCGTAAGGATCCCAGGATCTGCTTTGATCTCAACGGCTTCTTTGTTCCAGTCCCTTCCGGACAGAACACCTTCCGGCGTCAGTGTCAGGGAAATCTTGCGGCCTTTTTCATCCGTGCAGCGGAACAGGTGGTCCGCTAAAGCGGAGCCGTCCGATGCCCTGTTTTTTGACAGACCTCGGCGCATATCCGGATCTGTAAGGAACAGTCTGATGAGAGAGCTTCCGTCCTCCATTTCTTTTAAGAGCAGCGGAAGAACCGCTTCTTCGATTTCAAGATAGGCAAAGACGGGACCGTCATCCCCGGCAAAGAGCCGGTGGCTTAAGATTTCGCCCGCAGCCGTTGTCTGCACGGCGAAGTCAGGAGCGCTAAGGACGCGCGGATCACCGTATATTTCCCGGCAGATCCCATCAAGGGTGTTCTTAAGAGGCTGATAGTCCTCTTTTTCCACAAAACGTTTGCGGAAACGGTCAATCATCCCGCCGTCTACAGGTGCGGCGTGAGAGGCCAGCTGCACGGAGTGTTTTGCAGGGAAGAGAGGAAAGAGCTGTTTTTCTTCTGCGGATGTGTAGGCGCTGATGCCTCTGGCATAGGTGGCATTTTCAAGTTCCACCTGCCCGGCCGAAAGGATGGGCACATAAGTGCCTCCGTACGCAAGCTCCTTCAGCAAAAAGGAGAATAAGAGATCTCCCTGGAAGGACTGGGAGCAGTACATGGCGCCGTGGTGGTCCGCCGTACAGATGACGCCGCACGCAAGCGCTTCCCGGATCTGTCCGGCAGCCGCCTCTCCCAGAAGGGACTGTGCATAGCGCCCGGCTTCTTCATAGAAATCCTCTTTCGGAAGAAGCGGAGAAATCTGATTATTCCGATGTACGGTTTCAGCGAGCATGCGCACATAGGCATCAAGAGATACGGCGCCCATATTCATTGAGCGCCGCACAGTGCCGTTTCTCTGTATACATAATCCGGCCAGAGCCTCTATGGTTTTTGTCATTTCATATAACCGTTAAAACGGATACTGAGCATCGTGATGTCGTCGAACTGCGGAGCATCTCCGACAAACTCGTCGATTGCCTCTTTTACGACGGGCAGAAGCTTATCCGGCGGATACTCCGGATGACGATTCAGCGCGTCTGCGAGACGCTGCTCGCCAAACAGATTATTATTTGCGTCCGTGGCTTCGGTGACGCCGTCCGTGTAGACGAAGATCTGATCGCCCGGCTCCACTGTGAATTCCGACTGCCGGAAGCGGATCCCTTCGATCGTTGCGACGGCAGGTGAGTGTTTGGAATGAATGATCTCGTACTGACCGCCCTTCCGGCGAAGCGCGGGATACTCGTGTCCGGCATTGGCCTGCAGAGCCAGTCCGGTCTTGAGATCAATCACCGTGAGCCAGACTGTAACAAAGAAACCGCTGTCATTGGTCTCCAGAAGCTGTTCATTGACGTGGGCAAGTGCATCGCCGGGGGTTTCTCCCATCTGGACCCGGTTCTTGATCAGGGTCTTGGTGATCACCATGAAGAGCGCCGCAGGCACACTTTTTCCCGAGACGTCCGCGATCACGGCCGCGAGATGTGTGTCGTCAACCATGAAGAAATCGTAGAAGTCGCCGCCGACTTCCTTGGCCGGAGTCATGGTTGCGTAGAGATCGATCTCCTTGATATCCGGGAAGGGCGGGAAAATCGTCGGCAGCATGTCCGTCTGGATCTGGGTGGCTACGTTCAGCTCCGCGCCGATACGCTCCCTCTCAGCGGTCATGGCCTGCAGGTTGATCATGTAGTCTTCCAGTTCGCGGATCATATCGGCGGACTTTTCGGCCAGTTCCCCGAGCTCGTCGTCCGTACCCTTATTCTCAAGAATCCGGTCCGCGACGGATGGATCTTTTGTCTCCGAATAGGTGTTGATGCCCTGCTCCAGGCTGATAATACGAACCAGTACTCTTTTCTTAAAGAAGAGGAAGAGGAGTATGACACAGCCTGCCAGGACGATGATGGAGACCAGCGTCTGCCTGAGGACATTCGCAAGAATCTCGGTTCGGACCCTGTCTACGCTGATTTCCGCACACATAAGACCGGCCTTTTCGCCCTTGATCCGGACCGGCTGGCAATATGTGTAGACATGACCGAATTCGTTGTCCAGGACATCAAAACCGATCGGGGCCTTTCCGGTATCCCAGGCCTCCCACATGTACTTGTGTTCCTTCGGATCCTCGAAGACTTTATCGCCGAGGAACAGGATCTCTTTTCCGTCTTCCGTCCGGGTTGTCTCCAGGGTGGGATCAAACATGTAGCACATAGTGTGATCCTTGCCTTCGACAGGGTAGATGTAATAGACGTAGCTCAGATCAAACTCATCCGCTGCGTCGAAGAAAATATTAAACCAGTACTCAAACCTGTAGTTGATATAGAGCTGCTTGCCGACGTCATCCAGATCCTCGAAGGCCAGAGTCTTGTCGAAGACTTCATCCGGATAATGCTCTGTGATGTAAGTGATAAATTCCTGCTTCTTGCCCGGAAGATCCTCGCGGAAATTGAGCGGCACCTGCACATTGTCGGGATGCTCCTCGAAGTATTCCTTAAGAATCGTGAACTCTTCTTCTTCTTTTTCGATCAGGCCGGCCAGATGGGCTGTGAGCTGCTGAAGATTCTGGACACATTCTCTGTGATAGGCCTTTGTCTGACTCAGGAAAGTCATCACAGAGCCGACAAAGACTGTCAGCAGCATGAGAAGTATGAACATGATCGTAAACTGCTTCACCAGACTCTTTTTTTTCATCTTAGTCCACCTGATAGCTGAAGAAGTGCATTTAACACAGGGCTGACTGATAACCCATCAGACAACAGGCCGGATCTCCTGCACATTCATGCACGGATCCGGCCTTGAGAGTTTCATTACATGCAGGTGTATCCGCCGTCGACCGGGAGGACAACACCGTTGACATAGGCGCTCGCCTTGGAGGCGAAGAAGAGAGCTGACGTGTCGAGCTCCCCTTCCCTGCCGTAGCGGGACATGGGGATCATGGTTTTCGCGTAATTCTGGAAGAACTCACTTTCAAGTGTTTCCTTTGTCAGCGGGGTCTCAAAGTATCCGGGGCAGATCGTATTGACGGTGATTCCCTTGTCACCCCATTCCGCGGCCAGCGCGCGGGTCAGATTGACGACACCGCCCTTCGCTGCGTGATAAGGGGAAGCCGGGGCGATCTTGTTGCCGACAAGTCCGTACATAGAGGCGATATTAATAATGCGCCCGTATTTCTGCGGGATCATCGCGCTTTTTGCGACGGCTCTCGCCATTCGGAATGTCCCGAAGAGATCGATCTGCATCTCATTGGCGAACTGCTCGTCCGTGATGTCTTCCGCCGGGGCGACGGCACCCGTGCCGGCGTTGTTGATCAGGATGTCGATGCGGCCGAAATGCGCGAGAATCTCTTTTACAGCCGCGTCTACCTGTTCTGTGCTTGTGATGTCGCAGGAAATGCCGATCGCGTCGACGCCGTAGGTCTTGCGGATCTCGGCGGCATTGGCGTCACACAGTTCTTTGCGTCTGGCAAGGCACACGATATTCGCACCCTGAGAAGCAAGCGCTTTCGCCATCTGTACGCCCAACCCGGTAGATGCGCCGGTAACAACTGCTGTTTGACCTTTAAAATCAAAATAATTGATACTCATCGTAATAAAGCCTCCTCTTTTCATAGTCGGGAGATCATCCCGCTCAAACAATATTATAAGGGAAGAAAGAGCCAATATCCAGAGATACTTACTTGCACATGGTTCCGACCAGCTGCGTCAGGATGACGATGAGCGCGAGCGCAACCGGGTAGGTGACCGCGTAAGAAACTGTCACGTCATCGGTTCCTGCAGAGGAGATCAGCGTTCCGAGTGCGGGAGTACTGGTCATTCCTCCGCAGACGGTGCCGAGCGTGTCAAGAATCTCAAGGTGGAACAGCTTGTAGGCAAAAACAAAGCCTATGATCTCGGGAGCGAGTGCCATAATCGCCCCGTACACAAACAACATGGCGCCATTTTGAACGAGAACCTCCACGAATCCCGAACCGGCGTGGGTTCCGGCGCCGGCAAGAAAGAAAGCCAGCCCGAGTTCCCTCAAGGCGGTGAGCGTGGTTCCCGGCACCTTCAGGTCAATCGGGCCGATTTTTCTGAAATGTCCGATGAGAATGCCGGCGATGAGAGGCCCTCCGCTGCTTCCCAGCGAGAACGATGCGCCGCCGGGCAGAGGGATCGTGATGGCGCCGATCAGGAGGCCGATGAGGACAGCGACGGCCACCGCAAAGAGCCCCTGCTTGTCGAAACGGATGGCTTTTTCGCCGCCGATTTCCTTGCTTCCGACATTCTGCTTTGCCAGCTCCTGCCTCTCTTTTTCCATATCCACATGCAGGATCTTCGGGACAAACTGAACGAAGAGAACAACGCTGATGACGCCGAACGGATAGGCGATGCCGTAGCCGACGGACACCAGATCGGACCCGGTTGCCTCTATGGCGGCGCCAAGTCCCGGCGTCGTGGTCAGAGCACCGGTGAGCAGACCCAGAGCCAGATCCGGTGAGACCCCGAACCCATAGATAACGAGAAGTGCGGTCAGGACTCCCGTTATGATGATGACGGCTCCGGTGAAAACATATGCCTTTGCTCCGCCCCTGAAGTGCGTGAAGAATTCGGGACCCGCGAGGAATCCGACGGAGGTCACGAAGAGAATCAGCCCCAGATTCTGGACAACGGAGGGAAGTTCATACCCGAAGTGTCCGAATACGAGCGCGACAAGGAGTATACCGGCTGAGCCTAGATGCATCCCTTTTATGCGGATGCTTCCCAGCAGGTAGCCGAGAGCGATAATGAGAAACAGAAGAAAAATAGAGTTTTGCAACATGATAAACTTGTCCTGCTGTTTAAGATCGTTTAAACTATAACATACGCCAAAAACGCACTCAAGTGCAAGCCATATTGAAAAAGGAGGAACCGGCATGCTGCGTGATCCTGTGAAAACAAAAGAGGACATTGTCGCGTGGATTCGAAAATATTTTGAGGAAAATGGCGCGAACTGCAAGGCCGTGATCGGAATCTCAGGCGGAAAGGATTCCTCGGTCGCGGCGGCACTCTGCGTGGAAGCGCTCGGAAAGGACCGTGTCGTGGGAATTCTGATGCCGAACGGCACGCAGAGCGACATTTCCGATTCAAGGATGCTGGCGGAGCATCTCGGCATCGCGTACGCGGAGCTTAATATAGGCGGGGCCTTTCAGGCGATGAAAGAGATGCTGGAGTCGAATGATTCCCTTGCCCGGATCTCCGGAACGGACGGACTGACAAGGGATACGGAGGTCAACCTGCCTCCGAGACTCCGCATGGCGACGCTGTATGCGGTCGGCCAGATGCTGGAGGGCGGGGCGAGAGTGGTCAATACCTGCAATGCATCTGAAGATTATGTGGGATATTCCACGAAATACGGGGATGCCGCGGGAGATTTCAGCCCCTTATCAGGACTTCTTGTTCACGAGGTGCATCAGATCGGAGATGTGCTCGGTCTTCCCCGCCAGCTCGTCCACAAGACGCCATCGGACGGACTTTGCGGGCTGGATGACGAGCAGAAGCTCGGATTCACCTATGCGGTACTGGACAGATATGTGCTGACCGGTGTCTGTGAAGATCCGGCCGTGAAAGAGAAGATCGACCGTCTGCACAGGATCAACCTGCACAAACTGAGACTGATGCCTTCCTTTGCCGTCGCGGAAGACATGCGGGCAGATCAGTAAAGATTTTTTCGGATTTCATAATTCGTACAAATTTTGCTTCTATAATGGCAAGAGTTTATATGGCGGAGAGCCGTGAATAGTATCTTTATATCAGAATATCGGTTCACAAGATATAATCCATTAAAAAATGATGAGGAGGACGAAAAAAGATGAGAAGAAGATGTGGAAGAACATCTGTGCTCAGCGCAATCGCTTTGGCGGCAGTTCTGATGGCGGCATCCGTATCGGC
>CACZQS010000016.1 GCA_902783325.1 uncultured Lachnospiraceae bacterium | reverse complement strand
GTGATGGAAAGGGCGGTGTTCCCGATTCTTGTGGTGACACAGACGATCCCCACAATCGCCATCGCACCTCTTCTTGTGCTGTGGATGGGGTTTGGAATGGCGCCGAAGATCACTCTCGTAGTGATCACTACGTTCTTTCCGGTCGCGGTGGGACTCCTGGAGGGATACAAGGGTGTGGATCCGGATGAGATCGACCTGCTCCGGTCGATGCACGCAAGTTCAGGGCAGATCTTTCGTCATGTGAAGCTGCCGGCCGCACTTCCCTCATTTTTTGCCGGGCTCAAGATATCCGCTTCCTACGCGGTGGTGGGTGCGGTCATAGCCGAATGGCTCGGCGGATTTGAGGGACTCGGGGTTTACATGACCAGGGTGAAGAAGGCTTATGCTTTTGACAAGATGTTCGCGGTCATTATTCTGATCGTGATTGTGAGTCTTCTGCTGATGGCGGCGGTGGACCTGCTGAAGCAGGCTGCGATGCCGTGGGCGTCCAAGAAGAATCAATAATGACGATTTATGGATGCAGAAAGAAAGAGCCAAATTCTGTATTCGAATGCGAAGCATGAGAATTACAGAATTGGGTACGAAAACGATTAGTCAGCGTGAAAAACTTCGTTTTTGGAGGAGGTATATGAAGATGACGAAAATAAAGATGACAGCAGTCCTTGCAGCGGCGACAGCCGGCGTGATGCTGGCCGCGGCGCCGGCTGCGGCGGACGGAGGGAAGGAACTGACGGAGCTCACGGTGTGTCTGGACTGGACTCCGAATACGAACCACACCGGCCTCTATGCCGCGGAGGCTCTGGGGTATTATGAAAATGCCGGGCTCAGCGTACAGATCGTGCAGCCCCCTGAAAACGGCGCTGTCCTGATGTGTGCCGCGGGTCAGGCGGAGTTTGCGATTGATGCCCAGGACACGATGGCGGCTTCCTTTGACCTTGACGAGCCTCTGGAAGTGACGGCCGTAGCTACGATACTGCAGCACAATACTTCGGGAATTCTCTCCAGGGCAGAGGACGGGATCGACTCCGCGAAAGATCTTGAGGGAAAGGTTTACTCCACATGGGAGAGTCCGATCGAGCTGGCCATGCTGAAGTACTGTATGGAAAAAGAGGGCGCGGATTTCGATACGGTGAAGCTGATTCCAAACAATATCACGGATGAGCCGGCCGCGCTGAGGGCCCACCAGACCGACGCGGTGTGGATCTTCTACGGCTGGAGCGGAATCAACGCGGAAGTACAGGGCGCGGACTGCGGCTACTGGGCATTCCGGGATCTGGCGCCGGAGCTTGATTACTACACGCCTGTGATCCTGGCAAATAACAGCTTTCTGGAGGAATTTCCCGATACGGCAAAAGCATTTCTTGACGCCACCGTGAAGGGATATCTCTACGCCATAGAGCATCCGGAGGAAGCCGCGGAGATGCTGATCGCCGGAGATACGACGGGATCGCTGGAGGATTCCAGAGACCTGGTTTACGCCAGCCAGAAATGGATCTCGGAGCAGTACCTTGCGGACGGAGAGCGCTTCGGAGAAATGGATCCTGAGCGCTGGAATGCTTTTTATTCCTGGCTTTACGATAACCAGCTGACACAGCACGACCTGACGGGGATTGGATTTTCAAATGATTACCTGCCAAAGTGATGCGGCCGTTCTTGAGGCGGAGCATATCACGAAATCCTATGACGGAAGGACCATCATCCGGGACATCAGTATTCACCTGAATCAGGGAGAACTGGTGTCTCTTCTGGGATTAAGCGGGTCCGGCAAGACCACTTTGTTCCAGGTCCTGTCGGGACTTACATCTCCGGATGAGGGCAGGGTGCTGCTCCGAGGCAAGGAGATCACCGGACAGCCGGGGTATGTCGGATATATGCTTCAGAAGGACCTGCTCCTTAAGCACAAGAAGATCATCGACAATGTTTCCCTGCCCATGGTCCTGAAGGGGGTTAAAAAAGAAGAGGCGCGGAAAGAAGCGAAGCGTTACTTTGCGGAGTTCGGAATCGACGGAACGGAGGATTTCTATCCTTCCCGGCTCTCAGGAGGCATGCGGCAGAGAGCGGCGCTACTGCGCACTTATCTGGCGGCTGACGGAGTCGCCCTTTTGGACGAGCCGTTTTCGGCACTGGATATGATCACAAAGGGACAGATCCACAAGTGGTATCTGGGGGTGATGGAAAAGATCCGTCTCTCGACGATCCTGATCACCCACGATGTGGATGAGGCCATCCTCCTGTCGGACCGCATCTATCTGATGACCGGAAATCCGGGAGAAATCCGTCATGAACTGCCGATCCTGCCTCCGAGAAAAGAGCGCAGGGAATTCAACCTCACAACCGGCTTTCTGGAGTATAAAAAAAGGATCCTGGAAATCCTGGACCCTTCAGGGAACGAATGAATCAACCGATCAATCGGCTTCATTTGCTTCGTGGTAGGCTCTTTTCTGCTCATACATCCGCTTGTCCGCTTCGGTCATCAGAACCTGGAAGCTGTTGTCGCCGGCATGATCCGTATAGGCATAGCCTACGGAGACGCTGATGCCTTCGCGCTTCGCGCAGAGTCCGAAGTCTCTTATGCGGTTCTTGAATTCTTCCTCAGTGCAATTATAAGCGACAGCAGCAAATTCATCGCCGCCGATGCGGTAACAGCTGCAGGTGATCTCGTCACCGAAGCACTCAAGGATACAGGAAGCAGCGGTGCGCAGCAGATTGTCGCCCGCCTTGTGGCCTCCGCTGTCATTTGTCTGCTTCAGGTTATTCACGTCAAATACCGCCACGGCGAGAGATCCGCTCTCGGGGCTGCTGTCGATCAGGCTGTGCTCCATGCTGTAGCGGTTCTGCAGACCGGTGAGAGAATCGGTCTCCGCGGCGGAGCGGAGGATGGCTTCCAGCCGGTTGCGGCGGAGCAGCAGTCCGTTATAGGCGCGGGCCACGAGCCGAAGCTCCTGAACGCCGTGCTCCTCCAGCTTCTGGCCGGATTCGATCAGCCTGGCTGAATTGCGGAGAGGAGCGATGAGCCACTTGCGCAGAACGAGAAAGATCGATATCAGCAGGACAATTGTCGCGATCATGACACACCAGATCACAGTACGCATAAGAGAAATATGCCGCTCGCCTGCGGCTGTGCTGCGCTCGAATTCCTCCTGCAGGATGCGGTGGCAGTTCTCGATGTCCTGGGAAAGCGTGTATTTGAGCTGAGAGTAGGTTTTATCAAGGATCAGCGATTTTGCGAGGCCGAGGCGCGCTTCCTCCGGCATCGCGAGCTCTTCACGCTCAAGTGAAACCTCGGGAAGAGAGGAAAGCTCCGGAACGGGGGGCAGCGGATAGACCGAACGCACAAGCGACATCGCGTGGGTCTGGATCTCGGCCATCTGCTCCGTTACGGCAGCGGCATCATCGATCAGGGCCTGCGCCTCCGCGCTGATAGCCTTCTGACGAAAGCGCTCCGCCATCTCCGGACCGCGGCGGTCCCTGTCCAGCTCCTGGACATAGGTCATCAGCGGGCCCACATTGGTCTCATCGTCGCCTGTAAGCGGCTGAAGGATAAATGAGGTGGCAGTCTCGGACAGAATACTGGCGCCTGCCTGAATATTTGTCGCATCCTGCTGAAAGTCAGAGCACTGCTGCATCTGGTTGAAAAGGACATTTTCGGAATGATTCACATCGCGGATCAGCAGCACGATCACAATATGAAGAAAAACCAGGATTATTACGAAGGGAATCACGAGCATGTTCGTGGAAATGCCGCGGCCCTTTACAGATTCATTTTCCTGCATTGCATTTTTTCCTTATTCGGGTAATCTGAATACAGATTCAATATTATAACACAAGTCTCTTCAGGTCAAATTGAAATTCTCACGGGGGGAAAGGAAGATGTATAAGACATATGTGATCGATGACATGTTCGGATTATCGCAGCTTCTCATGGAGCAGCATTACAGGCCCGACCTGGACCGCTTCAGGTCTCTTTACGTCTACCGGGGCATGTCGAACGTGGATTTTAAGATGACCACATCGCTGCAGAGATACTGCAAGGACAAGAGGAAGGGACTCGAGCCTGTGATTCTGGCCAATTTTACGAAGTATGCCGTTTACACGGATCCCGCCATTGAAAACAATGTCTGGACGCAGATGATCCTCGGCCAGCATCACGGGCTCCCGACAAGGCTGCTGGACTGGTCGTTTTCTCCCCTGACAAGCCTCCATTTTGCCCTTTCCGAGAACAATCTGGACGAGATGGACAAGCATGACTGCGTCGTGTGGAGAATTGACGTCAACGAGCTGCATTCCCTGCTCCCCGAGAAGTACCAGAGAGTGATGGAAAAGTCGAGTATGACCGTGTTTTCGCTCAAGATGCTTCAGGAAGCCTGTGTGGGACCGACCGTCTATGACACGGATATGGAAGACCGGGCAATGCTGATCGTGGAACCTCCCTCCATAGACCGTCGGATTGTCACGCAGTATTCCTTCTTTTCGATTATTCCGAGTCTGATGAATGATGTGGAGGAGTTCCTCAACGCCCGCACGGAGTGTACCGTCCGGTTTATCATAAAGAAGGAAATCCGCTGGCAGGCCAGGGACCTGCTGGACCAGCTGAACATCAGCGAGAGAATCGTATATCCGGGCCTCGACGGCCTGTCCAGGTGGCTCGCCCGGCACTACTACGTAAAACCGGATGATGCTTGACAAACAGCCTCTTTTCCCTTACAATCCATCAGACTCAAAATATAATAGCCAGAAGTGTACCATTTTACAAAAAGGAGATCAAAGGCCATGAAAACACTCAAGTTCATCGACATGACGCTAAGGGCAGCAGATTCGACACGCGGTAAAGAGCTAACCTTTAAGGAGAAGCTTGAAATCGCGCGGAGTCTCGACCGGCTGCGCGCGGATACGATCGAACTTGCTCCGATCTTTGACAGCCGGGCGAACCAGCTCGCCAATAAAACAATCGCTTCGATGGTCGCCACCAGGATTTCCGCGGCGGTGGACATCGCGGCCGGAAACATCGAAGAGACCTGGGAGAGCATCCGCTCCGCGAAGAAGCCGAAGCTCAACCTTCTGGTTCCGGTCTCACCGGTCCAGATGGAGTATACCTGTCACAAGAAGGCTCCGGCGATGCTCGCGCTGATCGCGGAGACTGTCAAAAAGAGCCGCTTCTACTGTGAGAATGTGGAGTTTTCCGCAGTCGACGCGACACGCGCGGAAAAAGAATTCCTGATCCAGGCGATTCAGACGGCGGTCGACAACGGCGCGAACAAGATCACGCTCTGCGATACGGCCGGAGTGATGCTGCCGGACGACTTCGGAGCATTTGTCTCCTTTGTGAAAAGCAAGGTTGAAGCGCTCGACGAGATCGAGCTCTACGTCGAGATCAGCAACTCCCTCGGAATGGCGCTCGCCTGCGCGGCGGCCGCGATCGCGCACGGCGCTGTCGGGGTGAAATGCACGGCCATTGAGGGCGGATATCCCACGATGGAGCAGCTGGCGCATTTCATTGAGGTGAAGGGCAACGAGCTCGACCTTCAGACGGGGGTGCGCGTCACCGAACTTCACCGTGTCGTCGGACAGATCGAAAAGATCCTCGTTCCCGAAGAGGAGGAGGAATCCCGCTTCAACAATATGACGCTGGGCGACATCGCGAATGTCTGCCTCGACAAGAATGATGAGATCGGGGAAGTCGTGAAGGTCGTGCGCCAGCTGGGCTATGACCTGAGCGATGAGGACAACGCGAGGGTCTATGAGGCGTTCCAGAGAGTCGCCGCGAAGAAGCATTTCGTCGGAACAAAGGAGCTGGATGCCATCGTGGCCACTGCGGCGATGGAGGTTCCTTCCACTTACCGCATACAGAACTATGTCATCAACAGCGGAAATGTGATCACTGCCACGGCGAACATACTGCTCGAGAGAAACGGCGAGGCGATCCGCGGTTTGGGAATTGGCGACGGTCCCATCGATGCGGCCTTTCAGGCGATCGAGCAGGTGATCGGCCACCATTACGAGCTTGATGATTTCCAGATCCAGACCGTCACCGAGGGACGTGACGCCATGGGAAGCGCTTTGGTCAAGCTTCGCGCCGGGGGAAGGGTTTACTCCGGACACGGGATCTCGACCGATATCATCGGCGCCGCGATCCGCGCTTATATCAGCGCTCTCAATAAGATCGTTTACGAGGGTGTATAACTGATCAGGGGCTGTAAAGGAGGGCATAAATTTGAAACTGTCATTTTCCATAGAACACTGGAAAGAAATGAAATGGGCGGACTTCTGTGACGTGGCCGGTGAGACTCATGTGACAGGAATCGAACTGCATAATATCGAGGGACCTCTTTTTCAGGGAAAATCGAGTCCTACAAACCCTGAGCTTGCCGCTTCGGCGCGCAGGGATCTGATTAACCGGGGATTATCCATCCCCTGCATCGACACGGTCGGCGACTTCACGTCTTCCGGCTTCCTTCGCGAGATGCGGGAGAGCATCGAAGTGGCTGTGAATCTCGGCGCTCCCTATGTCGGAATCCATACCTCCGAGACGGACCCGGACTTCTGCGAGAAGATGCTCCGGGAGATCCTCGCCCTGGTCGGCGACGCGAAGGTGACGGTTCTGATCGAGACTACGGGAGAGCTGGCGGATACCGCGCGCCTGAGGGATCTTCTGAACCGCTTTGCGGACGACCGCCTTGCGGCGCTGTGGGATATGTACACGACGACGGTGGAGGGCCGGGAGGACGCTGAGACGACCATTACGAATCTCGGCGCTTATGTGCGCCACGTTCACATTCACGATTACCGGAAGAAGGACGGTGTCGTCGTTCCGGAGCTTCTTGACGAGGGCGAGCTGCCGGTCCGGGATCTGATGAACGCGCTCCGCTCGGTGAATTACGACGGATTCATTTCTCTTGAATGGAATCCGGAGTGGATGAGAGGTCTGGAGGACATCGAGATCATCCTGACGCACTTTGCCAGCACGATGAAGCGGTTCGAGAACACGAAGCGGAACCGCAAGCACCTTTACAAGAGCAACCGCGGCGTCGGCAGGTATGTCTGGAAAAAAGGACTGCTCATCGACAAGACCTTTCCGCAGGTGCTCGACACGATGGTGGAGGAGTTCCCGGACCAGCTCGCGATCAAGTATACGACGCTCGATTACACGAAGACGTACAGCCAGTTCCGCGATGACGTCGACGAGTTTGCCCGCGTCCTGATCTCCCTCGGCGTGAGGGCGGGCTCAAAGGTGACGATCTGGGCGACGAACGTCCCGCAGTGGTTCCTCACGTTCTGGGCGACCACCAAGATCGGCGCGATCCTCGTGACGATGAACACGGCTTACAAGATTCATGAGGCGGAGTACCTGCTCCGCCAGTCGGACACGCATACCCTCGTCATGATCGAGGGCTACCGCGATTCGAATTACCGGGAGATTATCGGCGAACTCTGTCCGGAGCTCCAGAACAACCGGCCGGGCGAACCGCTTCACTGCAAGCGGCTTCCGTTCTTAAGAAATGTCATCACTGTGGGCTTCCGCATGGAAGGGGCCCTGACCTGGGAGGAATCCCTTGAATACGCCGCGAGAACCCCGATTGAAGAGGTCCGTCGCATGGCGTCGGCTGTGGATGTAAACGATGTCTGCAACATGCAGTACACATCCGGCACGACGGGATTCCCGAAGGGAGTTATGCTGACGCATTACAATATCGTAAATGACGGGAAGAGCATCGGCGACGGCATGGATCTGTCGACCGAGGACCGGATGATGATCCAGGTCCCGATGTTCCACTGCTTCGGCATGGTGCTCGCGATGACGGCGACGATGACGCACGGCGGAACAATCCTGCCGATCCCGTATTTTTCGCCGAAATCCTCCCTGGCCTGCATTCACAACGAGCACATCACGGCGTTCCACGGAGTGCCGACGATGTTCATCGCGATGCTCGAGCACCCGGATTTCCCGAAGACGGATTTCAGCCACATGCGCACCGGCATCATGGCGGGAAGCCCCTGCCCGATCGCGGTGATGCGTGACGTCGTCGAAAAGATGCATATGCCGGAGATCGTAATTGTTTACGGTCAGACCGAGGCGGCCCCGGGCTGCACGATGAGCCGCACGACGGATCCGCTCGAGGTGCGGGTCACGACGGTCGGATCCGCTTTCCCGGATGTGGAGTGCAAGATTGTGGACCCGGAGCCGGGAGAGGACTGCCCGGACGAGGTGATCGGCGAGTTCGTGGCGAGAGGTTACAACATCATGAAGGGTTATTACAAGATGCCCAAAGCGACGGCCTCCGCGATCGACAAGGACGGCTGGCTCCACACGGGAGATCTGGCCTGCCGGACGAAGGATGGCAACTACCGCATCACCGGGCGCTTAAAAGACATGATCATTCGCGGCGGCGAGAACATTTACCCGAAGGAGATCGAGGAATTTATCTACACGCATCCGAAGGTCAGCGACGTTCAGGTGATCGGCGTGCCGGATCAGGCTCTCGGTGAGGAGATCATGGCCTGCATCATCCTGAAGGAAGGCGAGGAGATGACGGTGGAGGAGATGAAGAAGTACGTCCTCGATCACATGGCGAAGCACAAGGTGCCCAAATACATCGAATTTGTCGACACTTTCCCGATGAACGACGCGGGAAAGATCCAGAAATACAAGATGCGCGAAGAGGCGGTCAAGAAGCTCGGTCTGGAGAAGGCGGCGGGCATTGAGACCGCGTGAGACATATAAGAGTATAGAACTTAGAAGAGGGGTATGGCATGGCAGAGAAAACGAAGACATATGTGACAGTAGACGGAAATGAGGCAGCTGCGTACGTCGCCTATGCATTTACGGAAGTGGCGGCGATCTATCCGATCACACCGTCTTCCCCGATGGCGGGAAAGACCGATGTCTGGTCGGCAAAGGGAAAGAAAAACCTGTTCGGACAGACGGTCCGTCTTGTGGAAATGCAGGCTGAGTCCGGGGCGATTGCCGCCGTGCACGGCGCGCTGCAGACCGGGGCGCTCGCGAGCAGCTTCACATCCTCGCAGGGCCTTATGCTGATGCTTCCGACCATGCACCGGATTGCCGGCGAGAGGCTTCCGGGCGTGCTCCATGTCGCGGCCCGCACCGTCGGGACGCACGCCCTTTCGATTTTCGGCGACCATTCCGACGTGATGAACTGCAGGCAGACCGGATTTGCCATGCTTGCGACAGGAAGCGTCCAGGAAGTCATGGATCTGGCGGGAGCGGCGCATCTGTCCGCGATCAAAGGGCGGGTGCCATTTCTCCACTTCTTCGACGGCTTCCGCACCTCACACGAGATTGATAAAGTCGAGCAGATCGATTATGAGGATCTGCGCGGCATGCTGGACTGCGAGGCGCTCGATGAGTTCCGCGCCCATTCGCTGAATCCGGAGCATCCCATGATCCGGGCCACCGTCCAGAATCCGGATATCTTCTTCCAGCTCAGGGAAGCGAGCAATGCGGATTACGACGCCCTGCCCGATATCGTCGAGGACTATATGGGGAAAATCAGCGCCGTCACCGGAAGAGAATACCATCTCTTCAATTACTACGGCGCGCCCGACGCGGACCGCGTGATCATCGCGATGGGATCCGTCGCCGGATGCATCGAGGAGACGGTGGATTACCTGAATGCGCATGGGGAGAAGGTGGGCTTCGTCCAGGTGCACCTCTTCCGGCCGTTTGATATCCGCCGCTTCACGGAGGCGATTCCGAAGAGCTGCAAGGCGGTCGCGGTGCTTGACCGCACGAAGGAATACGGCTCGGCCGGCGAGCCTTTATATCAGGATGTCTGCACGGCACTTCGCGGGCGCGCGGATCTCAAGGTGGTCGGAGGCCGCTACGGCCTGTCCTCGAAGGACACGACTCCCTCGCAGATCGCCGCGGTCTTCGCGAACCTCAAAAAGGAACAGCCCCTGAACAGCTTTACGATCGGCATCACAGACGACGTGACGCACCTGTCTCTTGAAGAAGAGCGGATCGTTCTCGAGGAGGACGGCGTGGTGAGCTGCAAGTTCTGGGGACTCGGCTCCGACGGCACGGTCGGCGCCAACAAGAACACTGTTGAAATCATCAACTCCCACACGGAGAAGTTCGCGCAGGCGTATTTTGAATATGACGCAAAAAAATCCTACGGCGTGACGAAGAGCCACTTGAGATTCGGCAATAAGCCGATCCGCTCATCGTACTATGTAAAATCCGCGGATTTTATCGCCTGCCACAACCCGACCTATATCGAGAAATATGACATCGCTTCGGAGGTGAAGCCCGGGGGCACGCTGCTCGTCAACTGCCCTTGGGATGCGGAGGAGCTTTCCAAACGCCTTCCCGCTTCCGCGAAGCGCGTGATCGCAGAAAGAAAGATCGCCCTGTGGACGATTGATGCCACAAAGATCGCCCGTGAACTGGGGCTGGGCGGGCATTTCAACATGGTCCTGCAGTCGGCATTTTTCCATCTGATGCCGGTGATCCCGGTTGAGGATGCGGTGAAGTATATGAAGGACGCGGCGGCGAAGACTTATTTCGCAAAGGGTGAAGAGGTCGTGAACCGTAATCTGGCCGCGGTGGACGCGGGATCGCAGGGCCTTAGGAAGATCGAGGTGCCTGAGGAATGGAAGACAGCCGGGGAGAAGCCGTCCGAAAAGCGGAACGTTCCGGATGTTGTCACTGAGATTCTGGATCCGATCAATCTGCAGAAGGGAGATGATCTCCCTGTCAGCGCCCTCTTGAAATACAAGGACGGCGTCATGGATATGGGTCTTACTGCTTATGAGAAGCGCGGGATTGCGACCCGCGTGCCTTCCTGGGATCCGGAAAAATGTCTCCAGTGCAACCTGTGCAGCTATGTCTGCCCGCACGCGGTCATTCGTCCGTTCCTGTTAAGCGCCGAGGAGGCGGAGGCTGCGCCTGAAGGGATGCAGATGGCTCCGGCGAAGGGAAAGCAGGCAGCGGAATTGAAGTTCAGCATGCAGATCAGTGCGCTCGACTGCACCGGCTGCGGGAGCTGCATGAACGTCTGCCCGGCGAAGGAGAAGGCGCTCACGATGATCCCGGCGGCGGAGGCTGCCGCGCTGGCCGCGAAGACCAGGGCCGGAGCGCTCACTTCTTCAGGCGAGACCGCCGGATGGGAGTACGCGCATCAGCTCTCCGACAAGGGGGATCTCTTCGACCCGTATACGGTAAAGGGAAGCCAGTTCCGCCGCCCGCTCCTGGAGTTCTCGGCGGCCTGCGCCGGCTGCGGCGAGACGCCGTACGCGAAGCTTCTCACGCAGCTCTACGGCGACCGCGTCTACTGGGCAAATGCGACGGGCTGTTCGCAGGCCTGGGGATCGGCTATGCCGGGAATTCCCTATGCGGTAAACCGCAGCGGGCAGGGCCCGGCCTGGTCAAGCTCGCTCTTCGAGAACAATGCGGAGTTCAGCTTAGGGATGGTTCTCTCAGTGCAGCAGCAGCGGGAGGCAGAAAAAGCGCGGGTGCTGGCTCTGAAGGAAGCTCTCGGCAAAGAGGGCGGGAACGAAAGCCTTCTTGCGGCCATCGACGCATGGATTCAGTCTTACGACGACATGCAGGCCTCCCATGAGGCGAGCAGACTTCTCGTAAAAGAGCTTTCCGGCCGCGAAGAGAAGGAAGCGAAGGACGTCCTGAAGTATAAGGATCAGCTCGCGAAGAAGACCTTCTGGATGTACGGAGGCGACGGCTGGGCTTATGACATCGGGTTTGGCGGACTTGATCACGTGATCGCAAGCGGCGAGGATGTCAATGTACTCGTTGTGGACACGGAGGTCTATTCGAATACCGGCGGCCAGTCCTCGAAGGCCACCCCGATCGGCGCGGTCGCGCAGTTTGCCGCATCCGGCAAGAAGCGCCCGAAGAAGGATCTCGGCGCCATGCTGATGACTTACGGCAACGTCTATGTGGCACAGGTGGCGATGGGAGCGGATTATCAGCAGCTCGTAAGAGCCATCCGTGAGGCGGAGCAGTTCAAGGGCCCGAGCGTGATCATCGCTTACGCGCCCTGCCAGGAGCACGGGCTGAAGTGCGGCATGGAGAAGGTCCAGGATGAGATGAAGCGCGCTGTGGAAGCCGGCTACTGGTTCCTGTACCGCTATAATCCGGAGGCCGAGCCGAAATTCCATCTGGACTCGAAGGAACCGAGCCTAAACTACGAGGAGTTCCTTGACGGCGAAGTGCGTTACGCGTCGCTTAAGAGAACCTTCCCCGAGAACGCGAAGGAGCTTTTTGAGGCCGGCGCAAATCTCGCGAAGGAGCGGTATAAGAATCTGAAAAACATCTGATAGAGGCTTACAGTATTGAAAACGGGACTTGCTTTGGAAGGCGGAGCCATGCGGGGGATGTTTACCTGCGGGGTGCTGGATGTCTTCATGGAAAATGGTGTTGAATTTGACGCGGCCTCAGGCATCTCAGCGGGTGCCGTGTTCGGCTGCAACCTGAAGTCAAGGCAGCCGGGGAGGGCTCTGCGCTACAACAAGACGTACGGACGGGATCCCAGATACTGCAGCGTCCGGTCCCTCATCACTACGGGGGACCTGTACGGCGCCGATTTCTGCTACCGGGTCCTGCCGGATGAACTCGATGTATTCGACCGCGAGACCTTCCGGGAGAATCCGATGCCCTTCTATATCGGGGCAACGGACGTCATGACCGGGAAGATCGTCTATCACACATGCCGTGACGGCGGGGACGAGGACATGCAGTGGATGCGGGCCTCCGCGTCCATGCCTATGGTGTCCAATGTGGTGGAGGTCGGCGGATATAAGCTGCTGGACGGGGGCATCGTGGATGCGGTGCCTTACCATATCCTGGAAAAGAAAGGGTATGACAAAAATGTCATCATTCTGACCCAGCCGGAGAACTATGTGAAGGGGGAGTTTGAACTGCTCCCTCTGGCCAAAGTTCTCCTGCGGAAATATCCTGCCGTCGTAAAAGCCCTCGCCGTGAGGCATCTGCGATATAACCGCGAGATGGAGGAGATACGGGAGAGAGAGCTGAGCGGGAGAGCCCTGGTGATACGGCCGCAGGAAAGCCTCGGAATCAAACGGACGGAAAATGATCCGGAGAAGCTGGAGGAGGTCTATCAGACCGGCCGGCGGGAAGAAGAAAAAAGACTGGAGGAAGTGCAGGCATTTCTTGCCGATCGGGTAGGATAAGATGGATGATCATAAATACTCCGGGAATCATAAGAGGCCGCCCTCTGACGGCGATATGTCGAAGGAACTCTTTTTCGTGATACGCACTGCCCTGATTATCGTGGCAGTGCTGTTTCTGATTCTTGCGGTTGCCTCCCGTTTCACGGACGATGCGTCTCTTTCCGGAATGTTTCGTCTGGAAAATGGCGCCGGTTTGACCCGCTACCTGCGCAGCGGGGATTTTCTGATGACCGCGGCCCGGATCTTCGTGATTCTCGTGTGCTTTCCGGTCCATGAATCGGCCCATGCCTGGACAGCGGACAAGCTGGGGGATCACACCGGAAGAGACATGGGAAGAATTACCCTGAATCCTTTTAAGCATCTGGACCTGTTCGGCACAATCACAATCTTTCTCTTCGGCGTCGGATTCGCCAAACCGGTTCCGGTGAACATCAACAACTTCAAGAACAGAAAAGCGGGATTTGCCCTGACGGCCCTGGCCGGACCGGTCTCAAACCTTATTCTGGCGGTGCTGCTTCTGCTGCTCGGCAGGCTGGGGTTTTCTCTGTTTGGCCAAACGGAGTTTTATCCCTACGTTTACCAGTTTCTGTACTATGCCTCGTTCATCAATGTGAGTCTCGCCATTTTTAACCTGATTCCGATTCCGCCGCTTGACGGGTCGCGCCTTGTCACGGCATTCTTTCCGGACCGCATCTACGACACGCTGCTGAAATATGAGCGGTATTCCATGCTGGTGCTGTTCATTGTCCTGATGGTCTTAAGCAGAATGGGGATTTCTCCTGTTTCTGCCATATCCGTCGGCGTTTTTAATGCACTGTTTCAGGCCATCGGCTAAAACCGGCCTGATAAGATATAAGGGGGAGAAACCAAAAATGAACATGTTGACGTTAGAGGCCTTCGAGGAGGCCGAAGAGAAAGTAAGGGAAGTGACGCTTCCGACTCCGCTGATCTACAGTGAACACCTCAGCCAGCTGAGCGGCAATAAGGTGTATCTGAAGAGCGAGAACATGCAGCTCACCGGAGCCTACAAGGTGCGCGGGGCCTATTATAAGATCAGCACGCTGAGCGATGAGGAGAAGCAGCGCGGACTGATTACGGCTTCCGCGGGCAATCATGCCCAGGGAGTCGCCTATGCGGCGAAGCAGTGCGGGGCGAGGGCCATCGTCGTGATGCCGACCGCGACGCCGCTGATCAAGGTGGAGAGGACGAAGAAATTCGGGGCTGAAGTGATCCTTTACGGAGACGTCTATGACGAAGCCTGCGACTATGCGCATTCTCTCGCGGAGGAGCATGGCTATACATTTATCCATCCCTTTAATGACGAGACCGTGGCCACCGGGCAGGGCAGCATCATGATGGAGATTTTCAAGGATCTGCCGACCGTCGACTATGTGCTGGTCCCCGTGGGAGGGGGCGGTCTTGCGACCGGGATTTCCACATTTGCGAAGCTTCTGAATCCGAAGATCCACGTGATCGGCGTGGAGCCTTCCGGGGCGGCGTGTCTCAAGGCTTCTCTTGAGGCAGGGAAAGTCGTGACCCTTCCTTCGGCGTCCACGATTGCGGACGGCACAGCGGTGCTGACGCCGGGCGACAAGCTCTTCCCGTACCTGCAGGAGAACCTGGATGAAGTGATTACGGTGGATGACGATGAGCTGATTGCGGCTTTCCTCGATATGGTGGAGAACCACAAGATGGTCGTGGAGAACTCAGGACTTCTGTCCGTGGCGGCGCTCAAGCATCTGAAGATCGAAAAGAAGAGAGTTGTCTGTGTTCTCTCCGGCGGCAATATGGATGTGATCACGATGGCCTCCGTAGTGCAGAACGGGCTCATCATGCGGGACCGTATTTTTACAGTCAGCGTGCTGCTTCCCGACAAGCCCGGCCAGCTGGTGAAGGTGTCCTCCGTAATCGCGGAGCAAAAAGGAAATGTCATCAAGCTGGAGCACAATCAGTTCTACAGCACGAACCGGAGTGAAGCAGTGGAGCTGAAAGTGACGATCGAGGCATTCGGCACCGAGCATAAGAACCAGATTCTAAGTGCACTGGAAGAAGGCGGCTTCCGGCCGAAGCTGGTGAGAGCCGCTCTGTGAGGCGGCCAGGAAGTGAACCGCGCAGTCGGTTTCCCGCCGCTAAGCCGTGGAGGCGTGGGCTGGTTCGCTATACTGACTATAATGGACAACAAAAAACCGGAGACGAAATCGACGTCTCCGGTTTTTCTGCGTGGAGATGGAGGGATTCGAACCCTTGACCTCTCGGATGCGAACCGAACGCTCTCCCAACTGAGCTACACCCCCTTAGCGGAGTATATAATACATCGTTTTGGATTCGGATGCAAGTGTTTTTTGAAATCATACGTTACTATTCACGGCAAATCTGGAATCAGGTTCTGGCTCTTCGTGCTGGCGACGCGAAGCTAGTCCTTTAGGGCACGAAAGAGACAGGTTCTGATTTCAGATAATGCCTGTGAAGCAGGAACCTCCACTTTCGGCTCAGACATAAGCAGCTTTAGCTGCGACATACATGCGAAGCATGGATGGTCTGTGGCACGAAAGCGGAGGAGCCGTGAATAGTAACACTTCATGCTGTATGGATGGTCTGTGGCTTGTATAGGAGGGGCCGTGAACAATAACTGTGGCCTGTGACAGAGATTGACAGTATGTGAAAGTAAATGACACTAATTGACAGTAAAAGATATTAATTGACAGTGGAAGCGGCATGAAGAGCATGATAGGATAAGAGCAGGCATCAGCCGCGCACACGTTCTATGGGAGACCTATGTGGTCTCCTTTTTGTTTTGCCTAAATTGGAAACTGCTGATAAGGGCCGCGGCTGGGGAAAAGAAACGGGTGACTGATTGTGAATCTGAAAAGAAAGGGGAATGCGCCATGAGTAAAAGGAAACTGAAAAGATGCAGGCATGATCTGATAGGGGTAATGATCCTGTTTTTTCTTATGTGCTTCAGCAGCATAGTCTGTGCCGACACGAATTCACCGGTGATCGACAGCACAAAGACCGGGTCGCTGACGCTGTATAAGCTCAAGGAAAATGACGGCGTGGTGATCGACAGCAAGGGGAACCCGGTCGCATCGCCCCATGGGACGGGAATGGCCGGGATTCAGTTTAAAGTCCTGAAGATCGCCGAGATTCAGACTGTTGTGGGGGATAACAAGATAGGCACATATCTGTATAATCTGGATTCCGGGTTT
>CACZQS010000015.1 GCA_902783325.1 uncultured Lachnospiraceae bacterium | reverse complement strand
CTTACCTGAATCATCCTGTAAACTTAGGAATCGGCGGAGCCATGCAGAGCGGGTTCCGGTATGCGCGGGATCACGGATATGATTTTGCGGCACAGATTGACGGCGACGGCCAGCACGATCCGGCGTATATCCGTGTGATTATGGAGGGAATGGCGCGCGACGGCGCCGACGTGGGAATCGGATCAAGGTTTATCGAGCGGAAAGGGTTTCAGTCAAGTCATGCCCGGAGGCTCGGCATCCGGTTCCTGTCCGGTCTTGTAAAGCTCGTGTGCGGTGCGTCCGTATCGGATGTCACCAGCGGCATGAGAGTCATCAACCGGCGGTTTATCGCGATCTTTGCGGAATCCTATTCCGATGATTATCCGGAGACGGATTCCATCCCCGTGATCGTTCAGAACGGCGGGGTCATAGGGGAGTATCCGGTAGTGATGCGCGAAAGGAAGACGGGAAAGTCTTCGATCGGTCTCACCGGATCTGTTTACTACATGGTCAAAGTCTCTCTTTCGCTGCTGTTGTCCTTCAGGACTTCGGTACAGACGAAAAAGGAAGGAAAATGAAAACAGAACACCTGAATAGTCCTGCCAAAGCCGGATCGAAACCGAGTTTCCTGATCCTCGCAGCAATTGCTGCGGGGACAGTTCTGTTTTTCCTGATTCTTCTTGCGGCCCGCCTGGCGACACCCGCGGAGATTCCGTCCGTCTATTATGCGGACGACGGCTTCTTTGCGTTCGGATTTCAGAATATCCGGGGCCTGGTCTTTCTCTATTTTCTGATCCTCATTTTCTCTCTTGCCGCTGTCCTCTATTATGAACCGGTTACGGGATTCCTGAAGCGGAAGCGGGGAGAGGACGCGGAAGGGTTCCTCACTCTTCTGACTGCTTTGCTCGCTTTCGCTCTTGGGAGCGCGGGCGCGGTTCTTCTGTTTGTTTTCACCGGGGCTGCCGTCCGGGAATTCTGGGTGACGGCCGCCGGGATCGTCACCGCGCTTTCGGCCGTCCAGATCCGCCTGCTCCTTGCGGGCAGAAAGGACGAGGCGGCCCTTAAAGGCGTGAATAAGGCTTTCCCCGCCTTTTTGTCCGCGGTGATCGTTCTCATCATACTTCTTCTCTTCGAGTGCCTGGAGACCCGGAACACGGCTCCGTCCCTTTACGGACAGCGGCGTTTTATGCTTCCGTTCGCTTTGATCCTTGCGGAGACGATTCTCCTCGCCTTGTTGTACAACAAGTACATCCTTAAGCGGAAAGAGAGCGCTGTCTGCTACCGCAGGGTTTATCTCTTTCTCTTTCTTCTTGCCGCTGCGGGTTATCTGCTGGTTTTTCTTCCCTTTGTCGCGCCGGATGAAGACCTGCATTACCTCTCTGCCTACCGGCTTGCGGACCTGTTCCTCGGAAAGCTCGGGAGATGGGGGGACGCCAGGCTGATCATGAGGCAGGAGGACTGGCATTTTTATCAGGGAATGCAGCGCTATATCAGTTCAGACTACTATATTTCCTTCATGGAAAAATGGCACCTGTTTGCGCGTGAACCCGGATACATCGTGATCGGAGCGAATATGGGAACGAACGCGCTGCCGGGGTATATCCCCGCGGCGCTCGGAATCGTGATCGCCAGAGTGCTTCATCTGGGAGGAAATGCCGCCTTTCTTGCGGCCCGTCTCATGAATATCCTCTTTTTGGCGGCGGTTTTAAATGCCCTGATGAAGAAAATACCCGGCAGGGCGGCAGCCCTGTTCGCGGCAGCCATGCTTCCGATGACGCTTCATCTGTCGGCCTCCTGCTCTTATGACATACCGATCTTCTGCTTAGCGGCGCTGTATATCGCACAAGTTGCGGAAATCGCAGCAGGGAAAGAGCCCGGGTCCGGAAAGGCATACTTTAAATGCCTTCTGTATGCGTTTCTCCTGGCGCCCTCCAAGCTGGTCTATATGCCGCTGCTCTTTTTGTCCCTGTTCATTCCGCGCAGGGCTCTTTCAGAAAACCGTCCTGCGGGAATTCTGAAAAAATGGCTGCCCGCTGCGGCCGGATTTGCGGGGATCCTGTTCTTTTCCGCAGGGAGCAGCAGCATCTATGTGCATTCGGCCCTGGGAAAGCTCTCCGGTGCAGGCACGCTTGATTCCGCTCTGTCCGCGGCCGGTCCCGGGAAATATACAGCAGTATCCCTGCTGAAGGATCTGCCGGACACGGTGATGATGCTTTTGAGGACGCTGACCCAGATGGCGGATTATTATTTCCTGACGCTGTTCGGACAAAAGCTCGGCTGGCTTCGGATCGAGATCCCCGGGCTGTGCGCGGTCGTCTGCTTCGTGCTCTTCCTCATCGCCCTTCACCTTCGGGATGACGACAGCCGGAAGCTGCCGCGCGGTGCCGGGATCTTCGCAGCAGTGCTTGCGGCGGGGGTAATTCTGGCTGTCTTTCTCGGCATGACCCTTTCCTCGACGGAGGCAGGCAGCACTGTCATAGAGGGCATACAGGGGCGGTATTTCCTTCCGCTCATTCTCCTGCCGGTGTTCGTCTGGACAGGAGCTCTGTCCGACATTAAAGTGGAGGCCGGATTCCGGAAGAAGCTGGTTCTCCTGTTGCCTGTGATTCATCTGTGGATTCTGAATTTTGTTTACGCGAGACATTTCTTTTCATGAAGAAGGTGGATGGAAGTGAAGTACACCGGACAGGATCACACCTTTGCAATATGTGCTTACGGCGACAGTCCGTATCTGGAGGAGTGCATAGCGTCGCTTAAAAAGCAGACGGTCCCCTCCCGGATCATCCTGTGCGCGGCAGAATCTTCCGATTATCTGAACGGGATTGCTGTGAGGAATGAGATCCCGCTCAGGGTGAGGGGCGGCGCACCCGAAATTGCCAGGGACTGGAACTATGCGCTGCGCTCCTCGGCGTCGCCGCTGGTCACCCTTGCCCACCAGGACGACCGGTACGAGCCGGAGTTTCTGGAGAAGACACTTAAGGCTTTTTCAAGAGCGGAACGGCCGCTGCTCTCATTTACGGATTATTACGAAATACGCGGGACGGACCGCATCGATTCGGGCGAAAGCCGGAAGCTGCGGATCAAGGAGCGGATGCTTTTTCCGCTGCGCACGGATGCGCTTAAGAGGAGCCGGCTGCTCAGGAGACTCATTCTCTCCTTCGGCTCTCCGATCTGCTGCCCCTCGGTGACCTACGTAAAGCCCAATCTTCCCAAACGAGTCTTCCGAAGCGGATTTCAGTCCGACCTCGACTGGGAGACCTGGGAGCGCATCTCAAGGAGGCGCGGAAGCTTCTGCTATATTCCGGAGATACTGATGGGGCACCGGATCCATGCCGCGTCCGCGACGACCAGAGTGATCGGGTCGGCGAGAAACCGCAGCGGGGAGGATCTGGAGATGCTGGAGCGCTTCTGGCCGAAGAGAGCCGCCTCCGTCATAAACAGGTTCTATATGCATGCGCAGGATGACAACGACCGATTATGAGACTGGACAGGACCGGAAATACAAAACGGAATATTATTACGGGTGAGATCGACCGCTTCGTCGGGATCATCCTTCCTTTTATTGTCCGGACCATGATCATCCACCTCATGGGGGCGGAGTACCTGGGGCTCACCGGGCTCTATTACTCCATCGTGCAGATGCTGAATCTGGCGGAGCTGGGGTTCGGCACGGCCATCGTATACAGCATGTACAAACCGATCGCGGAAAATGACGCGCGCATGATCAATGCCCTGCTGAAGTTCTATGCGAAGGTATACCGGATCGTGGGCTTTGTGACGACTCTGATCGGGCTTCTCATCATGCCGTTCCTGCCGGAACTGGTTCACGGGGACGTGCCGGGAGATGTAAATATTTATCTTGTCTTTCTCGTCTTTCTGGGTAATAGTTTTCTGAACTGCATGCTCTTTCCGAACCGGCGGGCGCTGCTTGCGGCGCATCAGCGGGACGACCTGAACGGGACGGCCCATATCATCACGCAGGTCGTTCTCTACGGACTGCAGATCTTAAGTATCGGCCTTGCCCGGAGCTATTGGCTCTATATCCTGACGATTCCGGTTTCCACCTGCCTGTACAGCTGTCTGTGCGCGCGCAGCGCCCGCCTTGTATTCGGGGAATACCGCGAGGAAGGGGAGCTGCCGGAGGAAGAGTACCGCAGCATCCGCAAGCAGGTGGGCGGACTGATTATCCGCAAGACGGCCTCACTCACAAGAAATGCATTCGACTCCATGTTTATCTCCGCCTTTCTCGGCCTGACGGTGACCGCGGTCTACGGGAATTATTATTACGTGATGGATGCTGTCGTCATGATCCTGGCGGTATTGAAGACATCCATGGCCGGAGGCGTCGGGAACAGCATCGCGATGGACGGCGTGGAGAAGAACCTTAAGGATATGGAGTGCATCGACTTTCTCTTTATGCTGATCAGCGGCTGGTGCGCGGCGGCGCTCCTTTGTCTCATCCAGCCCTTTATGAAGCTCTGGGCGGGAGAGGACATGCTCCTTCCGACCTATATGGCCGTGACGTTTGCGGTTTATTTCTACGTTCTGAAGATGAGCGATATCCGCACGCTGTATTCGGAATCCGCGGGAATCTGGTGGCAGATGCGCTATCTCTCCATCGCGGAGGCGCTGGCAAATCTGCTGATGAACTGGATCTTTATCCGGTTTTTCGGGCTGTTCGGCATCATCGCCGCGACGCTGATCAGCTACTTTGCGTTTAACTATGTCGGAGGGGCATTTGCCTTATACCGGCATTACTTTATAGGCTTTCCGCTCAGGCAGTATTTCTGGCGCCATCTGCGGTATGCTCTTGTAACAGCGGGAATAACCGGAGGAACTTATTTCATCTGCACGCGTATCCCGGCAGAAGGCTTTATGGTGCTCATTGCAAGAGGCCTCATCTGCGCGCTGCTCCCGCCGGCCGCGTACTTCCTTGTTTACCGGAAGACAGAGGAGTTTCAGGGGGTTCTTCCGATGATCAGAAAACTGATAAAAAGGTAACTGTGATGAATCATATTAATCTGATGGACTGCACGCTCCGCGACGGCGGCTGGGTAAATGACTTTGCCTTCGGGTCCGAATGTCTCTCGACCCTTCCCGTGACGCTGGCAGAAGCAGGCGTTCCTTATATTGAGCTCGGCTACCTCGACGACCGCCATGGGAGAGATCATGGGTTTTCCATGTATTCGGGCTTTGAGGCTCTTGCCGGGAATACCGGCCCGGCCTCCGATGCGGCCGAGCGCCTCGTTATGATAGACTACGGCAAATTCTCACCGGATCACATCCCTGTCCGTTCCCGTTTGGAAATGGCTCCGGTGAACGGTATCCGCCTGTGCTTTCACAAAAAGGACATGGAGGGCGCGGCGGAGATGGGACGAATGATCCTCGAAAAGGGATATCATCTGTACATACAGCCGATGGTAAACACGAGCTACTCCGTGGAAGAACTCTGCGCGCTGATCGACCTGATGAACAGGAAGTGCCGGGGCATGACCGCTTTCTACATCGTGGACAGCTTCGGGACCATGGAGGAGCAGGAAATCCGGGAGCGGCTGCTGACGGCGGACGCCCATCTTGCGCCCGGCGTCCTTCTCGGACTGCACACGCACAACAACCTGTCCCTGGCCTTCGCCAACTCAAGGGCGGCCGTCGGACTCACGGTAGGCGGGGATGCTTCCAACGGGAAATCTCTCGGGGCTGACCGCTCCCTTCTGATCGATGCGACCGTGATGGGCATAGGGAAAGGGGCCGGCAATCTCAGCACGGAGGAATTCGCGGCATTTTTAAACAGGGAAGCGGGGACTCATTTTCAGATCGGACTGTTGAACCGCATCCGTGAGGAGTGGATTCTTCCCCTGCACCTGAAGTACTCCTGGGGCTGCAGTCCGGAATACGAGCTGACCAGCCGCTACTGCGCGACACCGAGCTACGCCAGGTATTTTGTGCAGGACCACCATCTGCCGCTGACAGAGCTGGAACAGTTCCTGATGACCATGCCTGAAGCCAAAAAAGAGTCCTTCGACAGAGCCTGTGCAGATGAATACATAGAACGGCTTGGTTATGAATATCTATAAAACGGAGAACCTTATGCGTCCCCTGTTGTCCGTCGTGATTCCCGTCTACGGCGTGGAACCCTATATCAAAGAGTGTATCGAGAGCGTTCAGGCCCAGCATTGCCCGGACCTTGAGATCCTGTGCATCGACGATGCCTCGCCGGACCGGTCCGCCGAGATCATAAGGAAAATGGCGGAAACAGACGGCAGGATCCGGATCCTTAAGAACGAGCATAATCTGGGACTATCCGCGAGCCGCAACAAAGGCCTCAAAGAGGCCTCCGGGCGCTATATTTACTTTCTGGATGCCGATGATATGCTTGCTGAGGGCGCGCTGTCCTGCCTCCTTCCGCTCATGCGGGAAAAGGAACTGGACGCCGCTGTCTTTGCGGCCTCCTTCCTCTTTGAGAGCGAGGCCCTCAAAGAAGCGTTCAGCCGGAACCCTGCACTGTTTAAGGGATCCTATGAAGGCGTTTACACCGGAAGGGAGCTGCTGCTGAAGTGGATGGAAATCTGGGACTGGATGCCGTCGCAGCCGCGGTGGATCTATGACAGGGAATTCCTGCTTAATAATGGTTTGAGATACCGGGAGCAGATGCTTCACGAGGATGAGATCTTTACCCTGGACGTGCTGATGCGGGCCGGGCGTCTCGCGGTGGATCCGCATCCGTGGTTCATCCGCCGCTTCCGAAGCGGATCGATCATGACGGGAATACCGGGATATGCAAATATCCGGGGCTGCATCGAAATACTGTCCGCCGTCTCGGGATATGTGTCGGAGGCCCTCGCGGCAGGAGACGAGGCGCTTGTGAGCGCGCTGAATTTTTACAGGAGCAGGATTGCGGCGAATGTGCGAAATAAATTCCGGCAGGCATTCGGTGAAGAGCCTTTCCGCGTATCGGAAGAAGGACCTAAAGTGTCGGTCGTCATGCCGGTCTACAATACGGCGCCGTTTTTGAGACAGTGCATGGACAGTATTCTCTCCCAGGACCTGACGGAACTGGAGGTCATAGCGGTCGACGACGCTTCCTGTGACGCTTCGGGAGAGCTGCTTGAGGACTATGCGCGGATGGATCCCCGCGTGACGGTTTTCGTAAATGAAGAGAACAAGGGACAGGCGGCGTCCCGCAACCGCGGCATAGAGGCGGTGAGCGGAGAATACCTCTATATGATGGATTCGGACGACCTGCTTAAAGCTGGCGCCCTCTCCCGTCTCTATAAACTCTGCCGCGAAAGAAATGCGGATCTCGTCGGGTTCGAAAACGAGCAGTTTACGGAGCAGGAGGAATTTCGGAGCCGGGCTGAGGAAATCCTGTTCTCTTATGAAACAACGCAGGGTGTGTATGAAGGAAAGGACGCGTTTGTCACGGCCGTCATGCGGGATACCTTATCGCCCAGCATTCCCACTTTCTTTATGCGGAGGGATCTGCTCACAAGAGGAAATATCCGGTTCCGCGAGGGAAGCCCTCATGAGGACATCGGATTCCTCTTTAAGCTCTTTCTCTGGACGGACCGCACGGTTTTCCTGCACGAGGTGTGGTTCAGGAGGCGGTTCCGCAGCCACTCCACGGTGACCTCCCCCTTCTCGGCGGAGCACGCGAAAGGGTATCTGGCCAGCTGGCAGACCGCCTTCGAGTGCGCGCGTGAAATTGAGGAGCGGTACGGCTCAGACCCTGACTATGAGCGGGCCGTCCGGAAATGGAAGCGGGATGTGCTGGGAAGAATCCGGACGCTGTATCTGACAAATGAGACGGAACTGTACCGCTCATCGCCTGCGGGGGAACTGCCCTTCTCGGATACGGAATGGCTGCTTTCCATGCTTGAGGAGGTTACGACAGGCAGCGCGAGGGCCCTGGATATTCTGGGAGAGGATCTTGCCGCTCATCTTCAGGAGGCTTCTGAAGTCTACATCTGCGGAGGCGGCCAGTATGCCCGCCGCGCGGCGGAGGCCGCGGGAGCGCTCGGAATTCTGATCGGAGGGTTTATCCTGACCGAAGAAGAACGCGCCGGGCGGAAAAGCTTTCTCGGCTTTCCCGTCATCCGTCCGGAGGAGCTTCCGCAAAGATGCCGGGAACGATCGGATCCGACCGATCCGGAAAAGAAGGCGGCCGTCCTCATGGCCGTATCGCATTACAGGGCGGGAGAGTATGAGGCTCTTCTGAGAAAGGCCGGAATCCGGGGGTATTATGAATTTGAGGAGCATAGAAGAAATCCGGAATAAGATAGCGGATCATAGCATCGAGGCGGTGAGCTTCGATGTCTTTGATACGCTGCTTCTGCGACCGGTGCCGGACGACCATCACAAATATCTGCTGCTGAATAAGCGGTATGCCCGGACCGGCTTTTCAGGGCTTCCCTTTTCCTTCATCCGCGAAAATGCAGAGGCATCTCTCAGGCGGCAGGTATTGTCCGGAGCCCTGCCAGGGGAGGATTTTACAATCGACAGGATCTACGGGGAGATCTGCCGCGTCTTTTTTGTGGACCGCGGCACGGCCCAAACCATGATGGAAGAGGAACTCTCTCTCGAGAGACGTCTTGTCAGGCCGAGGAACAGCGGCCTCGCGCTCTATGAAAGCGCCCGGAAGCTGAATAAAAAGATCTTCATCGCAACGGATACCTACCTGAGGAAAGACCACATCCGCACACTGCTTGCCGTCTGCGGCATCACGGATTATGACCTGCTCCTGGTCTCCTGCGAGGAGGAAAAGAGAAAGCTCACCGGAAGCCTGTATCAGGTCATGCTGTCCGAGAGCGGCCTTCTTCCGTCTCAGATCCTGCACATAGGGGACAACCTTGAGAGCGATGATCTGCGGGCGCGGGAAGCCGGTCTTTGCACAGCCCGCATTCCGGGGACGATGGAGGTCTTTTCCGGATACGGATGCGGGAAGCAGGTGACGCGGATCTGCCGCGACCTGACGGACTGGGAAGCTGCTTCTAAAGAAGCCGGGATCGCGGTCAGCAGGAAAATGGCGGCAGATTTTTATTTCGATGATCCGTTCCGTCCGTTTGACGTGAGCTCCGCCTACAACGGCGACGCTTTCTTTGCGGGCTACGCCGCGCTCGGCCTGCAGCTCCTGGCTCTGCTGCGGTGGCTTAAAAAGAGGGTGAAGGAAGACGGGGTCCGGAGGCTGCTGTTTTTGTCCCGGGACGGGTACCTGCCGATGAGAGCTTATGAACTTCTCAAATCTTATCAGCCGGACCTGCCGGAAGCGGGGTATCTCTATGCGTCCCGGATCGCCCTGCTCCCGCTCATGATACGGCACCCGAGAGATCTCTACGATCTGCCTCTTGACTGCACCCGCTACAACGGAGCGAAGCTTCTTGGTACTTTAAGCTTCTGCTCCTTCCCTGACGCGGAGGATCGGATGAAGAGGGCAGGTGCTGCCGATGATTCGTCCTCCTTCACGAGAGCTTCTTTTAGTGAATTCATCGGATGCTTCATCGAACATGCCTATGACGAAGAGCGGCATCGGAAGAGCCGCCGGAAAGCGGAGGAGTATCTTAAGCACAACCCTTTATCTCCTGTGGAGGAGGGCTGCGCCGTGTTCGATCTCGGCTACAGCGGGCGGCCGGCCCTGGCGATCCGGGACGGAAGCGGAGCGGATCCGGTCTTTTACTATTTCCAGGGAAACGGGGCGGATCTTCTGAACCGGGCGGCTCTTGGGGGACTCACGGTCCGCACGTTTTTGGATTTCAGCCCCTATATGGAGCCGACGCTCCGGGAATACGCCTATCTCGAGGCCGCCCCGTCCTGCATCGGATACACGGAGGATCTGAAGCCGGTGTTTGACGAGGGACCCTCGGAGGGGTACCCGGATTCCGCGCGGCTGCTGCAGGAGGGAGCCCTTGCTTTCGTGAAGGATTTCCTGGAGCTGTTTCACGGCTATGAGGGACAGACCGCATTCCGCTTTCACAACGCGGCGCTTCCCTTTGAGGCATTTCTGAGGTTCTGTTCCGGCAAAGACCTTGAGATTTACAGGGACGTCATGATTGATGACGAGCTGTGGGGCGGACGGCGCGACATCGGCCTTAATGCTTTAAGAGAAGCGCGGAACCGCAAGCTTCCGGATTATGCAAAAGCGGGAGATCCTAAATGAAACAGACTGAATCCATCCTGAACTGGTATCCGTTTAAAAGAGGCAGCTCTCTTCTGGAGATCGCGGAAGCGGACAGCTCCTTAAAGGAACTGTGGACCCGCCTCGAAGTATCCTTTCTTACGGTTTCTTCACGGGAGTTTTCCATGTGGGAGAGGGCGGACTCCGCTGAGCAGTATGACTATATTGTCTGCCTGGAGGCTCTGGAGACCGCAGAGGATCCGGCTGCATTTGTAAAAAAACTTCTTTCTTTCCTGAAGGCGGAGGGAACGGCGCTCATCGGAGCGGACAACCGCTTCGGCATCCGCTATTTCTGCGGGTATCCGGAGAAGCACAGCGGCATCCCGTATCAGGGCATCAACGGCTATTATGAAGGGCTGTCCGATCCCATTCCTGACTTCTGGCGCCGCACGGATTCCGGGCGCTCCTTTGGCAGAAAGGAGCTGGACGGCATCCTGAAGACGGCCGAAGCCGTTCAGTATAAGTACTATTACCCGGTTCCGGACCTGCGCTTTCCTCAGATGATCTGCACCGACGGGGAAGCTCCGTATGGAGAGATCCGGGAGCGGCTCAATGACTACGATTATGAATCGCCTCTCATGTCGGGGCTGGAGCACCGGATGTTTGACGAGATCACCTATGCGCGGGCCATGGCATTTCTGTCAAACTCGTTCCTTGTGGAGATAACGGGAACGGGGAAGCTCTTTAATGCCGAATTTGTGATGGTGACGGCGGACAGGGGCCCGCGGTACGGCGCGGCCACGATCCTCACGGACAGCGGACTTGTGCAAAGACGTGCCCTCCATCCGGAAGGTGAGGAAGGCTTAAAAACGCTCGCGGAGAATACGAAAGAGCTGGCTGCGCGCGGCGTGCCGGTCGTTCCCTGTACCATAGGTGAGGGCCCTGACGGAGTATTTCTGGAAATGCCGCGAATCCGCGCGGAGAGACTGACGGCCGCGCTGGACCGCTTTGCGGTTTCCGATAAAGAGCGCTTTATGAATGTGTTTGACAGGATCTGTGACTGCATCTGCCGCTCCTTTGCGGAAGGGCCTGACGGGTTTGGCCGGGTTTATCTGGACCTGGCGCCCTGCAACGCATTCCTGCTTCCGGGCGATGAACTCCTGTTCTTTGACCAGGAGTTCACGGCGCCGCATTCTTCCTGCGCTTTCGGAATCTACCGGAGCGTGAAATACTACTTTGCTTCCTCCGTGACGGCGCGGCAGCGGATCGATATGGCGGAGGTGCTCGGGAGGTACGGTATCGGACTTAAGGAGACGGAGATCCTGGAGGAGGAAGAGAAGCAGTTTATCGAGGCCGTCCGGAATGTGTCCGCCAATGACGGGCTTTATGAGGCATCCCGGCCGGACCTGGCTCAGATCGCAAGGAACGCGGAGAAGCTCATGGAGGGAGCACGCCCGCCGAAACAGGAAAAGGCCTATAAGAGAGGCTACGTCCCCGGTGTCTTCGATCTCTTTCACACCGGACATCTGCGGCTCATCGAGAGGTGCAAGGCGCGCTGCGAGTACCTGATCGTGGGAGTTCTGACGGACGAGCTGGTTGAATATTACAAAAAAGAGAAGCCGGTGATCCCGCTCCGGGACCGGATGGCGGTCATCGCCGGACTTAAGGCGGTCGACGAAGTGATCCCGGTGGACTTCCGCAACACGGACAAGCTGGATGCCTGGGAGCAGCTGCACTATGACTGCCATTTTTCCGGAGACGATCATAAAGATCACTGGCGCGACGTGGAAGAGAAATTAAAAGAGCGGGGGGCCGCGATGGAATTCTTTTCCTATACGGAAGGCATCAGCACGACGGAAATCAAAGAGACATTGAAAAAACGGTCCCAAGGAGTGTGACGGGATGGAGTATACGGAAGAACAACTGAAGAAGCTCAGAGCCGTTGAGCTGGATCTGTATAAGCGATTTTCGCTCCTTTGCCGGAAGCACGGACTGTGTTTTGTGACCGGCTTCGGGACGACGCTGGGGGCAATCCGCCACAAAGGCTTTATTCCCTGGGACGACGACATGGATTTTCTCATGCCGAGGAAGGACTATGAGAGATTTGTCCGTCTGGCCGCGCGGGAGCTGGAGGATCCGTATGAGATTCTTGAGATCAGGACGACTGAGAACTACGTGATGGCATTTGCCAAGCTCGGGAGAAAGGACTCGGAATTTCTGGAGGAGGCGGATCTGCATATCCGCTATCACAACGGGATCTCGATTGACATCTTTCCTATGGATTACTGGCCCCAGGACAAAAAGAAGCGGGACCGTCTGGCGTTCCGGTGCTATGTGCTGCTGCGGCTTTGTTCTCTGTCCGTGTATCCGCATCCGAAGCTCCCCGCGGATCTGCGCGGATGGAAGAGAGCGATGGCCAGGACCGGGTGTGAGTGCATCCACCATCTTCTCCGCTTCTTCCGGATCACACCCCGCAGACTGTACAGGCGCTATCGGAAGCTGGCGCTTTCCACGACGCCGGAGGAAGGCGGGCATTATGTCACGGACCTGTGCTGGTGCTGGCCACGCCGGGACGGCATGATCGGCCTGCAGTATGAGGAGAAAGGCCTCTTCACGCCGCTTATGACACCCTTTGAGGACACGGAGATTCCCGTCCCCGAGCAATACGACAGCTATCTGCGGATCGCGTACAGGGATTATATGACGCTGCCTCCCGTCTCGAAGCGCCACAGCCACAAACCGGCGGTGCTCCGCTTTCCCGACCCTCTCCTGCCGGGGATGACTCAGGAACAAAAAAGTGAATGAGAAATAAGGACTCCCGGAGGAAAAACGGAATGGATATAGTATATA
The DNA here is from genome assembly GCA_902783325.1 of uncultured Lachnospiraceae bacterium. Taxonomy (GTDB): domain Bacteria; phylum Bacillota; class Clostridia; order Lachnospirales; family Lachnospiraceae; genus Chordicoccus. Next base: position 3,297 of record CACZQS010000015.1, on the reverse strand, counting down.
CGATCAATACGGCCTTTCTCCCATATGCCGCCGTCTCCATGACTTCCCTGTGCTGTTTTGCGCGGGGGCCTCTGCGCTTTTTTGTCCTGGGCCTGGGCCTTTCGGAAGAGGACAAACGGAAACTGGAGCAGCATCTTGCGCGCCGGCCCCGGACCGAAGTCCGCTTTGTCGACCTCGACGATATCCGGAGCTATTTTGATTTCTCTTTTGATACGGCGGGGTTCCACCCCATCGTCCTGGCGCGGCTCATTCTTGACCGGCTGCTGCCCGATGACGTCGGAAGGCTCCTGTATCTGGATGCGGATACCCTGGTGAGAGGAGATATCGCCGGACTGTGGGAGACGGATCTTCGTGGCTGCGCAATCGGCGCGTGCATCGAGCCGACGTACAGCCTGAAGCGCAAGGCGGCTCTGGGACTTCGCGGCCGGCCTTATTTCAATGCAGGCGTGCTGCTGATCGACCTTCCCGTCTGGCGGGAGAAGAAGACCGGAGAAGAGATCCTCCGCTATTACCGCGCCCACTCAGGGAAATTGTTTGCCAATGACCAGGACGCCATTAACGCTTCTCAAAAAGGGAAGATCCGCCCTCTGCCGGTGGAATACAATTACCAGAATACCTATGATTATTATTCGTACCGGCTGCTGGAAAAGAACTGCGACTATCCGGTTCCGTCCGAAAAAGAAATTGAGCGCGCCCGCCGGAATCCCTGCATCGTGCATTTTCTCGGCGAGGAGCGGCCGTGGAGAGTGGGAAATACAAACCGATTCCGTAAAGAATATGCCCGATTTCTTACCATGACGCCGTGGGCGGGACAGGGATTTGAAGCGGGATGGGAGCTCTATTTCCGCTTTTGGAGGATGTTTAATTCCTTCACGAGGCCTTTCCCGATGCTGAGGCTTTTTGTGATACAGACGCTGATGCCGCTTATGCTTAAGACAAAACATAGATGATCATCCGAAACGATGACCTGAATAAAAAGCATTTTTTCTTTAAAACAGGAGGATTTTGAGGTTTAATAGATTTATCGGAATGACTGAAGCTTCGAATATCGTACATGAAAAGGAGAGAGCGCAGAGTTGAAGATCAGACGCAAATGGATATCCGCCATAATTCCGGTGAGCATATCCCTGTTCCTGACGGCTGAGAGCGTGCTCGCGGGAACGATTCAACAGGGAACTCATCTGTATAAGGCGCCATTGTCCGACACGATCATAACGCAGACGTATTATTACAGCGACGATTATTTTAAGAAGCCGGGCACGGAGAGGAACCCCAATCTGCTGGGCATGTCCTTCTCCCTGGCTGCCGCAACCTTTGAGGCGAGTGGCTCCTCCTATGTGACGGGACTGCTGGAGGAGACCGGTTTCTCGGATGTGAAGGCGCAGGATATGACGACTACCGGACCGGACACCATCGGAACGGTGATCGCGCACAAACGGATCGGCGATCAGGAGCTGATCGCTGCCGCAGTCCGGGGATCCGAGTACGGACGGGAGTTTGCCTCCAACGTTCTCATCGGGGAAGCCGGGAATGCGCGCGGCTTTCAGAGTGCGGCTGATCAGGTGACGGAGCGCATTCTTCAATACATTTCCGAGACAGGACTGTCCGGTACATCCTGCAAGTACTGGATTGCCGGATTTTCCAGGGCGGGGGCTGTCGCTGAGCTGACCGGTGCCGGCATTAATCAGAATGCGCAGACCTTCCACACTTCCCCCGAGGACATCTACATCTATGCTTTTGAGTCGCCGACATCCCACGGCGGCACCGCCGCATATGGAAACATCTTCACGACGAAGGTGTACGGCGATCCGGTGACATTTGTCCCTCCGACCTCCTGGGGAGTAAGCAGGAACACTGCTGATGGAACAGCATATCAATTCGGTGAGACGTTCTCCATACCTGTGTATACCCTTGAAACCGTTATCGCGGCCGTAACCAGCGAAGGCACTCTGGTCGGCGCAGCCGAGGACGGGACGTATTTTGAAATGGAGCCCGAAGAACTCACTCCGGAAGATTTCCAGCTCGTTGCAAGCGGAGAAACGATGGAAGCGGAGGAGTTTCTCGCGGAGTTTACCGACTGGCTCGGAACGAGACTGACGAGAGGGGAGTATGCGCAGTTTGAAAATGAGCTCTCAGATCTGCTTGATCTTTTTTTCAGCATGCCGGCTGCCCGGCGGGATGCCATTTTTTCGGCATTCGACAAACCGTCCGATCTCCTTGGGCAGGCATTGGCATATCCGAGTCTGATTCTGTCTGTAATGAATGTGCTGCAGCATAACTCTGCCTTCCAGTATGACCGCATTGCGGTCGGACTGGCAGATATTCTGACACAGACGATTCGTGCAAAGGATTCCTCGCTGCTTTCTCAGGAAGAAGCAGAACGGCTGAAAAGAGATCTTCGGGTGATCCTTCCTGTTTTGGGACCGGTCATTGTGGATGATTATTATTATTTCGACGGAATTGAATACGATCAGTTTTATGCGCAGAACTATCCGCTCTATAATGCCGGCGACGAGGCCTGGGGAAGGAGCGACGGCGAAAAGGCAGGCAACAGCGCCGGGCGCGCTGATGCTATACTGCCTCGGGAGAAGAATCCGAATCTTACTGAGAAAATTGCTCAGAAGCTGAAAACGGACTATGGAGACGTCTATGTGAGCGGTTACAGTGCTGCTTACAGTGCTGCTTATCAGGAGGCATATGAGAATCTGAAAGCAAAATTAGACGATCTCAAGACATCTGTAATGAATCTCATTTTTGGGAACGGGTCTGATGCCGGAATGGCCGGCGCGGACAGTGAATACACATTGGTGGCAGCGCCTGCATCTAAAAATCTGTTCCATTTTGCCACATTGATCATGAATATAGGTACTTTGATTAAGAACCACTACCCGCAGGTCCTTTTCGACGGGATCTGGACTGTCGATGATCATTACAGCACCACGGTACCGGACTGGCCTGAAGAATCTCTTGTCATTCCCGCAGGCGTGACGGAGATCGGGGAAGAAGCCTTTGCCGGGTCGCAGGCTGCTTATGTGGTGATTCCGTCCTCCGTGAACGTGATCGGGGAGCGGGCTTTTGCGGACTGCCCCAACCTGCAGTATATCTATATTGAGTATACGGAAGGGCTGCGGATTCCTTCTTCGATTGCGGAGGGCAGCGGCAGCGGCGAGGATGTCCTTGTTATCGCGGGACATTCGGATGATTAATCGGGAAGGAGCCAGATTTTGTTCTCGGTTCTTATGTCTGAAGGACGTAAGAAGCGAGATTACAAAATCGGGTCCGAGAACAATAAGTCAG
>CACZQS010000014.1 GCA_902783325.1 uncultured Lachnospiraceae bacterium | reverse complement strand
GCGCGGCATTTTTTCCGAGGCGGACGGCAGCTGCCAGGGCTATGTATTTGTCATCAGCAGTCCGGGCAAGATATTCGGTGACTGGTCTGCGTTTTTGATTCTGGCCTCCGGCGTGACGGTGGCGGTGCTGCTCGTCTTCCTGCTGGTGACGCTGGTTTACTCCAAACGTATGGCGCGGCCTCTGGATGAGATCGCGGCGGCCTCACGGAAATTTGCGCGGGGCGATTTCTCCGTGCGTGTGAAACAGGAATACAACTCCGATGATGAGATGGGCGCGCTCATCGACTCGTTCAATAAAATGGCGGACTCTCTTGAGGCGGCGGAAAAACGCCGCAGCGAGTTTATTGCAAACGTCTCCCACGAGCTGCGTACGCCCATGACCACCATCGCAGGCTTTGCCGACGGTATTCTGGACGGAACGATCCCGCCGGAGGAAGAAAAGAAGTACCTTGTCTCCATTCGCGATGAGACCCGCCGCCTGTCAAGGCTTGTGCGGGATATGCTGGACGCGTCCTCGGCCCGCAATATTGCTTCGGATCCCAGCCGCCGCACCGTATTTGATCTCAACGAGCTGGTTTTACAGACGCTCCTGAGCTTTGAGGACAGGGCCACAAAGAAGAATCTCGACGTGGATCCGCAGCTCCCGGAGGACAATATCATGGTCGTTGCCGACAAGGACGCAATCACGCGGGTAATCTACAACCTTCTCGACAACGCCGTGAAGTTTTCAACGCCCGGCAGCTGCCTCACCCTGCGCCTGTATAAAGACGAGGAGAAGGCCTACGTCGCGATCCGCGATGTAGGCGAGACGATCCCGCCGGATGATCTGCCCTTTATCTTCGACCGCTTTCACAAATCCGACCGCTCCCGCAGCCTGGACAAGGAGGGTATGGGACTCGGACTCTATCTGGTCAAGGCGATCATCAACGGCCATGACGAGGATATTGCCGTCAAAAGCGAGGATGGCGTGACGGAATTTGTCTTTACTTTGAAGCTTGCAAAATAAGAGGGATGCAATATGAATAACGATTATAAAAACGGCGTTGAGAACTGGTACGCTCCGCTGGAGCGGGAAGAGACGGCTCCAGCGGCGCAGGCGCCTTCTGCCGGAAAGAAGAGAAGATCCGCCGGCTGGCGTATTGCGCTGGGGACGCTTCTGACTTTGGGACTGATCATCGTCACCTCCCTGTGGTTTTCCAACCGGGACGCAGGAGAGAAAACGGATGACAAGCGTGAAGACTCCGCGGGAGAAAGCGGCTTCAGCATCATTCTTCCCGACGATATCCCCGGCTTTTCGGACGGGCTGACGGATTCGCCGGACGAAGAGATGCCTGAAAACTGGAAGGATTTCTTCAGTAATTTTTATACGGTAGATGACAACAAAAAGGAAGAATCCAGAATCCCTACTGTGGAGAAACGTCCCTCATGGGAGCTGGAACTGAAGCCCGTGGGTGAAGAATCGCTCACCCTGCAGGAAATCTACCAGAACTGTGTCGAGTCGATCGTAAGCATCGAAAGCTATGTTGAAGGAAAGACCGGATATTATTGGGGCACCGGAATCATCCTGAGCGAGGATGGACTGATCCTCACCAACGCCCATCTTGTGGAGGGCTGTGACAGCGCGAAGATCACTCTTCACGACGGCGACGAATATGAGGCAAAGCTTGTCGGCGCGGATAATACAAGCGATATCGCCGTATTGAAGATTGAAGCCAAAGGGCTTGTTCCTGCCGCCTTCGGCGAGAGCGATCGGCTCCGCGTCGGCGATGAGGTTGCCGCTCTCGGCAATCCGCTCGGGGAAGAATTCCTTGCCACCCTTACAGACGGTATTGTCTCTGCTATTGACAGAGGTGTCAGCATAGACGGGCACAGCATGAATCTTATTCAGACCAATACCGCCATCAATGAGGGCAATTCCGGCGGCGCACTTCTCAATATGTACGGTCAGGTGATCGGCGTGACGAATATGAAGATGATGTCCAGCTATTCAAGCATCGAGGGCATCGGCTTCGCCATCCCGAGCAGCACGGTGCGCACGGTAGTAAACGCCCTGATCAAAGACGGAGAGGTCAGAGGCCGTCCCGCCATCGGGATTACTGTCGGCCCGATTCCGGAAGAAGCGGCGAAGCACTATGAACTGCCCGAGGGCCTCTATGTCTCTGCCGTTACCGAAGGGACGGACGCCTGGGAAAAGGGAATCCGCGAGGGCGATATTATTACCGACGTCAACGGCAAGCCGGCCCGTACGACCAACGATATTCTCAGCGTCAGAGATACGCTCCGGGTGGGTGACACCATCACCTTTACCATCTGGCATGAAGGCGAAAGCTCCGACGTCGAGGTCGTCGTTGGCGATATAAACGATATCTATTAAGAAAATCAACTTGATGAAAAGCCGCGGGGCTGTGAAGGAAGAGAAAAAATCTCGGAATTCACGGCCCCGCGGCTTTCCGTTTCACGATAAAGCTTGACCTTTTTTGAACATTCTGGTAATATAGCGTTAATAATATTATGTTAATCAAGATATGTCAATCTTGCAAGAGACATGTTCCGATGGGGTGATGTTGCGTCATGAACAGGAAAAGGCTGGTATCCCTGCTGCTTGTGCTGTTCATGCTGGCCGCGCTGCTGCCGGTATCCGCGTATGCGGAGGAGACGGTGTTCCAT
>CACZQS010000013.1 GCA_902783325.1 uncultured Lachnospiraceae bacterium | reverse complement strand
TTAAGGTTCGGGTGTCAAAACCTGCAGTTTTGATTCCAGCGGAAACGGACGCCGCCTCTTATAAGCGGCGGCGTCTCATGTCATTCTTATTGATTATATCTCGCAAGCTGCTCCTCGATCTGCTGCTTCACAGCCTGATACTTGGCGAGCTTCGCTTTCTCCTCCTCGACCTTTGCGGGCGGAGCTTTGGATGTAAAATTCGGATTGTTCAGCATCCCCGAAGCGCGGGCAATCTCCTTGTCCATCTTCCGGCTCTCTTCCAGAAGCCGGGCGATTTCCTTCTCGCGGTCCACGAGCTCTTCCATCGGGATGTAAGCCGTCGCGCCGCTGATCACCACGGAGACCGCTTCGCCGTCGACGTGCTTCGCTTCCTCGATGATGTGGATCGCCTTCGCGAAGAGCATCCGACGGCTGTCGCCCAGAGAGTCGAACAGTTTCTTAAGATTCTCCACCATTTCGGGATCCTGTCCCGCAACATAGACATCTGTCCTCGTCTTCGCCGGGACATTCATTTCCATACGGATGTTGCGGATGCCGCGGACGAGCTCCATGAAGGATTCGATCTGCCGCTCTTCATCCGGGAAATACCACTCTTCTTTATAGACCGGCCACTGACTCGTCATGACGGTCTCCTCTTCCGGGAGCAGCGTGCAGTAAATCTCCTCCGAGATAAACGGCATATACGGATGCAGAAGCTTCATCGCCTGCGCAAGCACGGTCTTCAGTGTCCACAGGGCCGCATCCTTCCAGGCCCTGCCGTCTTCCACTTCTCCGGCGCCGGCCAGGCGGAATTTCGCGATCTCGATGTACCAGTCGCAGAACTCATCCCAAAGGAAATCATGGATCTTCTGCACGGCGATGCCGAGTTCGTAGCGGTCCATATTCTCGGTCACTTCGCGCGTCACCGTATTGATTCTCGAAAGAATCCACTTGTCCGCAGGATAGAGATCCTCCACATTCATCTCCGGAACCGCCTCGTCCGGCAGGTTCATCATGATAAAGCGGCTCGCGTTCCAGATCTTGTTGGCGAAATTGCGGCTGGCCTCGACCTGCTCGAAATAGAAGCGCATGTCGTTGCCGGGCGCATTTCCCGTGACCAGAGTAAGTCTCAGGGCGTCCGCGCCATATTTGTCGATGATCTCCAGCGGGTCAATGCCGTTTCCGAGGGATTTGCTCATCTTCCGGCCGAGGGAATCGCGGACGAGTCCGTGAATCAGCACGTGATGGAAGGGGCTCTTCCCGGTCTGCTCGTATCCCGAGAAGACCATGCGGATGACCCAGAAGAAAATGATGTCGTAGCCCGTGACCAGCACATCCGTCGGATAGAAGTACTCGAGCTCCGGCGTCTTTTCCGGCCAACCCAGTGTCGAGAACGGCCACAGCGCGGAGGAGAACCAGGTGTCAAGCGTATCCGGGTCCTGCTCAAGATGCGTGCTTCCGCACTTCGGGCATTTCTTGGGCGCTTCCTTCGCGACGACCATCTCGCCGCAGTCCTGACAGTAATAGGCCGGGATGCGGTGGCCCCACCACAGCTGGCGGGAAATACACCAGTCGTGGATATTCTCCAGCCAGTTGAGATAGATCTTGGTATAGCGCTCCGGGACAAATGTCAGCTCCCCATTCTTCACCGCCTCGATCGCCGGCTTCGCGAGCTCGTCCATGCGCACGAACCACTGCGGCTTCACCATCGGCTCCACCGTCGTGCCGCAGCGGTCATGGGTTCCCACCGCGTGCGTGTGCGGGACGACTTTCTTAAGAAGCCCCAGCTCCTCGAGGTCGTCCACGATCGCCTTGCGGGCCTCGTAGCGGTCCATGCCTGTGTACTTGCCGCACTTGCCGTTCATCGTGGCGTCGTCATTTAAAATGCAGATCTCCTCGAGATCGTGGCGGCGGCCGACTTCAAAGTCGTTGGGGTCATGGGCCGGCGTGATCTTCACGCAGCCCGTCCCGAATTCCTTGTCCACGTACTCGTCGGCGATCACCGGAATCAGGCGGTCGGTGAGCGGCAGCTGCAGCATTTTCCCGACGAGATGGGTGTAGCGCTCGTCATCCGGATTCACGGCGACGGCGGTATCTCCGAGCATGGTCTCCGGGCGGGTCGTCGCGATCTCGACGAACTGGCCTTCCTCGCCGACAACCGGGTAGAGGATGTGCCAGAAGAATCCGTCCTGGTCGACGTGCTCGACCTCGGCGTCGGAGATGGACGTCTGACACTCGGGACACCAGTTGACGATGCGGGAGCCCTTGTAGATATAGCCCTTCTCATAGAGCTTCAGGAAGACTTCCATGACGGCGGCCGAGCAGCCCTCATCCATCGTGAATCTCTCGCGGTCCCAGTCCGCGGAGGAGCCGAGCTTGTGCAGCTGGCTGACGATCTTGCCGCCGTATTCTTTTCTCCATTCCCAGCAGTGCTTCAGGAATTCGTCGCGCCCGATCTCGTCCTTGTCTATGCCCTGGTCCTTCAGGTGCTGGATGACCTTCACCTCGGTCGCGATGGCCGCGTGGTCCGTTCCCGGCTGCCACAGTGTCTCGAATCCCTGCATCCTCTTCCAGCGGATGAGGATGTCCTGAAGCGTGTTGTCAAGGGCATGGCCCATGTGCAGCTGGCCCGTGATATTCGGCGGAGGCATCACGATCGTGAACGGCTTTTTATCCGGGTTCACTTCCGCGTGGAAGTACCTGCCGTCGAGCCATTTTTGATATAAGCGGTCCTCCAGACCTTTCGGGTCGTATGTTTTTGCCAGTTCCTTCTTCATTATTGATCAGTTCCTTTTCATTATTTTTACTTCATCCAAGGGGCGTCGTCTGTCGGAAAAGCGTCGATGCTTTCCGGCTGGGGGACGTCCATATTCATCGCGAATGGATCTGACGGAGACGGCGATGTCACCGGCTCCGCGTTCACGGAAGCGGCCGTCGGCTGCATGGACAGGAGCTTCTTTCTCAGCTCGTCTTCCATCGTCCGGAGGTCCACCTCGGCCTGCGCGCGCTTCGCGCGGCCTTCGGTCTGGATCTTCGCGACTTCGTCCAGTGTGGTGATCAGGGACTCATTGGTCTTCTTCAGGGTCTCGATATCCACGATGCCTCTCTCGGATGCCTTCGCGGTCTCGATCGTCGTCTGCTTCAGCTTGGCGGCATTGGACTGCAGCAGCTGATTGGTCATATTCGTCACCTCGTTCTCTGCCTTCGCGGCCTGAAGCGAATCGTTGAGGCCGAGCGCCAGGACCATCTGGTTCTTCCACAGCGGAATCGTGTTGACGATTGTGGACTGGATCTTCTCGACCATGATCGTGTCGTTGTTCTGGATCATGCGGATCTGGGGCGCCGTCTGCAGCGCGACCGTGCGGGTCAGCTCCAGGTCGTAGATCTTCTTTTCGAAGCGGGTCAGCTGGTCCTCGAGGTCCTTCGCGGCCTGTGCGTCTTCGGCGAGGCCGGTCTCCAGGGCTTTCTGCTTTGCTGCGGGAAGATCCACGGTCTTTACTTCCTGAATCTTCTTCTTGCCGGCCGCGATGTACATGCTGAGCTGTTTGTAATAAGTAAGATTGGAGGCATACATCTTGTCGAGCATGTCCACGTCTTTGAGCAGCGTGATCTGGTGCTGCTGCAGCGCCTGCGCGACCTTATCGACATTGACGGCGGCTTTGTCGTATCCGGCTTTGATCTCGCTGATCTTCTTTCCCTGCTTCTTGAAGAGGCCGAAGAGTCCGCCCTTTTCCTCTTCCCCGTCGGGGTCGAAGCTCTTGAGATCGGAGATCACGCCCGTGAGCATATTTCCCACTTCGCCGAGATCATGCGTCTTGACATTCTGCAGTACCGATTCCGAGAAATCCGCCATCTGCTTCTGCACACCGCCGCCGTAGTTGATGATGGTGCGGGTGTCCTTGATGTTGATCTGCTTCGCGAAGTCTTCGATCTGCTTCGTCTCCGTCTCGGAAAATGTCCCGGTGCTGGCGATCGGGTCTTCTCCTTTCGCTGCAGTGCCTGCCGAAGAGAATACTTCCGCCGCCTGCGAGACGATCTGCTCGGACATCTCGTCTGTTGTCATCTGCGCCGCGTTTGCATTGTCAAACTCGCTCATTTATATGACCTCCTTATCTCCATGATCCTAATACTACTATTGATTCTCTATTTCAGTTCCTGCATCTGGGCCTGGGCCTGTGACGCTGAGAGCGTCTGCGCGGCGGATGCCGTCTGGGCCGCGGCTGCGGTCTGAGTCTGGGTCTGGGTCTGGGTTTGGGCTGCCGCTGCAGTCTGCGCCTGAGTCTGGGTCTGCGCCTGCGCGGCTTTCCGTCCGGCGGCCGCCATGTCGTCCTCCGTGAGGCCGTCCTGCTTCATCATCATCTTCATGACGTTGATGTCGCTGGACAGATCCATCGCCTGCTCCTTGAAGAAGCTGTCCAGAAGCTTCTCGAAGGCGTCATTTATCGTATCAAGAGAGTTCTCGATCTCCCGCTTCGCCTGCTGAATGTTCTCACCGGCGATCGGCTGCGAATCCATCTCTTCATAGGCCTTGACGAGCTTCGTCGTAGTCGGAAGGTAATAATTCATAAAGAGGTTGAG
>CACZQS010000012.1 GCA_902783325.1 uncultured Lachnospiraceae bacterium | reverse complement strand
CTCTCGCAGAAGAGCTCGGGACCGAGGAAGGCTACGTCGCGGAGCTCATCACAACCAATCCGTCCGTAAACACGACCAACGTCTATTCCTCAGTCGGGGACGCGGCCGCTTATACGGGGCAGGCTGCCCGCGGAACGCTGACCGTCACCGCCGTACACAGCGACGAAGAAACGGCCGAAAAAATCCTCAGCGAAATCCTTTCCCAGCTGACGGAGAGATCAGAGGCATTTTCCTCTGAATACGGAGAGCACTCGCTGAAAGCAGGAGAGATCAGTACCGGCACGTACCCGGACACGGCAATCGGAAGCCGCAGCGAGACGCTTCTGCAGGAGCTCTACATGCTTTCCACCAACGAAGAGAGACTGGAGGCCCAGTTCGCCAAACTAAAAAAACCGGCGATGCCCACGGAGGCGTCCCGCTCGGTCTCTGCGAAAACCCTTATAAAATATGCACTTCTGGGATTCATCGGAGGTCTCGTGCTCGCTATCCTCGTGCTCATGATTTTCCTTACCCTTCGCGGCAAGGTGCTGTCCGCAGCCGAACTCAGCAGCGTCTTTTCCTTAAGGAAGCTCGCAGTCATACCGGAAAGCAAAGTTCGAACATCCTTCCTTGACCGGCTCGTCGAGAAGCTGGACAGTGAACAGAAGAACGGCGCCGCTCCCGCAGGCCGCTACCGCATCGCGGCCGAGAGCATTTTCGCCCAGATCCAGGCGCACTCGCAGCAGGAAGCGCCCGCCCAGGTCCAGGCACCCAAATGCCTCCTCGTCGGAACCGTGAGCTCCGACCTGCTTGAGAACTGCAGGCAGGGCCTCGCCGCCTCCTTCCTCGAGATCGGCGCTCTTCCCTCCGTACCGGATCTCATCACGGCCGGCTCCCTTGCTGCTTCACCCGAATCGCACCGCCTCCTCGCGGACGCGGACGGCGTCGTCCTCGTAGAAAAGATCGGCGCTTCCTCCTATCCGGCCGTCGCCGAAGAGCTCTCGATCCTCAGCGCCCACACCGTGCCCATCCTCGGCACAATTGTGCTCTAAAAAAGGCCCATTTTTACGCGGATTTCCGCCGTTTTCCCGGCAAACTCCCTCTTACAATACGGGCGGAAAAATGATAAAATAGTCGTATAGAAGAGGTAAGAATATGAGATGGAAATCAGGTGACACGGTCGTTCATTCCCGCGACGGCATCTGCACCGTCGTGGACATCCGTGAAATGTCACTGACCGACGAACCCCAGGAATATTACATCCTGCAGCCGGTCTACGAGCGCGGATCCAAGCTGTATATTCCAATCGAAAAAGAAGCCCTGTTTCTCCGCCCTCCCGTCACGGAAGCGGAGATCCGTGAGTATGTCAAAAAGCTGCCCGAGACGAATGTGAAGTGGATCGGCGACGAAAAAGAGCGCCAGACCATGATCGCGGAAGTGCGCAAGACCGGCTCTTCCGAAACACTGCTCGGCCTGATCTCCCTGTTCTACAAAAAGCGGAACGAACAGCACGAGCAGGGCAAGAAATTCCATTCCTCGGACGAGCAGTTCCTCAAAGACATCGAGACCCGGGTGAACCGCGAATTCGCTTACGTGCTCGGCATTGATCCCGGCGAAGTTCCCGCCTACATACGGGACACCCTCAGCGCGTGAATTTGATTTTCAGAAAGTTATGTAAACAAATATGACAATGGGGACAGTCCCCGTTGTCATATTTGTTTACATAACATTACCGTTCTGTTTTCTAACTGATTACTTCACATACACCACAAGCTCGTCCCCGGCCATCACCCGGTAATCCAGATCAGGCTTCCCGTGTTTGCTTCCCCTCCTCATAAGCAGGACCACCACGTCATACTCATCCTCCACCGACTTCACATCCAGTCCGATCCAGCGGCTGTCCAGATCAATGTGCACCGTCTGGAGCAAATCCTCGATCTCATTTTCCTTCCGGCCGGCGACTGAGGTATACTGCTCGACGAAGCCGGCGGAAATGATGCCCGTCGGGATCGCAACCACACCCACGCCCAGAAAGCTGATCAGAATCGCCATCAGCTTTCCGGTCACCGTAATCGGACAGATATCGCCGTACCCCACCGTCAGAAGCGCCGAGACAGCCCACCAGATCCCGGAGAAAGCATTTTCAAATACATACGGCTGCGCCTCGTGCTCCGCCCCATACATCGACAGTGAGGCCGCCAGGATCAGCACCATGATGATGAACACCGAAGAAATAATCTGCTTCTTTTTCTGGATAAAAACCGCCCGGATCACGTTAAAGGAATCGGTATAGGCATTGATGCGGAAGAGATGGAAGATCCGCACCACCCGCAGCATCCTGAACGCCACAAATCCGTTCAGGAAGAAGAAGGGCAGAATCGTAAACAGATCCACAATCCCGTCGAAAGAGAGCATGAATTTCAGCACCGCCTTCGGCCAGGAAAGCCCCGGAAAAAGATAGTCCGCCGTCCAGATCCTTAAGATATATTCAACCAGGAAGATCAGCATCGTCACCAGCTCAATGGACTCAAAGAGCGGGAACAAGGGGCTCAGCTCCTCAAAGGTTTCCAGGAACATCGCCAGAATATTGACGACGATGACGACCGCAATAAAGAAGTCAAAGGCGCGCGAAACCGGATCGGACTTATTCCCGATCTGGATAATATCGAATATGCGCTTTCGTCTCTTGTCTTTTGCCATCTCCATCTCAGCATTATGTCAACTGATATGACAATGGGAAACTTCACATCTTCCCCAGCGCCGTGACAATCCTCTCATAGTGGAGGAACGCATCCTCCTCATGAAGCCGCGTGATTTCCGAAAACGGCACCACCGCGAAGTCTATCGCCTCCGTCTTCTGGATATCCACCTCATCTTCCGTGAAATCCTTCACCACATGATAGATATCGACAAAATAATTGTCGCCGCGCTCCAGATCCACATTGGAATAGGAATCAATCAGCTTGAGCGGACAGCCCGTAAGGTCCAGTCCTGTCTCCTCCCTCGCTTCACGGAGAACCGCCTCTTCCGAGCTCTCGCCCGCCATCGCGCCGCCGCCCGTCACCTCCCAGGCGCCCGGCGCCCAGCGCTTATCCAGCGCCCGCCGCGTGATCAGGAACCTGCCGTCAGACCTCTGGATGAGGCACAGCACGATCAGGCAGTACTCTCCTTCCTTAAGGAAATAGCCCTGCCGGGCCATCGTGCGCCCGGTCGGACGCTTGTTCTCGTCATAGATATCAAATCTTTCTTCTGCTGCACTCATTTAAGCAACCTCCGCGGTTTATTATACTGGTTTCTTTTCCTCCGCACAAGAAGCGCCGTCACAGTACACGGCCGGCCAGTCAGCAAGGGCGAGGCAAAAAACACTTGACTCATATAGAATGCTGTCTCATAATAGCAAAGACTTACAAATGGTCTCATTTCATGCAGCGGAGGAAGTATGGGGACTATAGCGCCAGAACCAGACGATGGTTGACGAGGAATGGCAGTAATCGAAAGATTCGGCGGATGCTGCCACGGCGCTCCATTTTAGGAGAAGTGCGTCGATAAAGAGAAAGCAAAAAGCGGAATCAACACCGTAACAAAGGTTCTCTTGTCACTGGATTAAATCATGCCATTAATAATATGAGCGGACATCCGGTCTGCTTTTACGATAAGGAGACAATAACAATTATGAGAGTCATTATCCAGGAAAACTACGCCAACATGTGCAAATGGGCCGCCAATTACATCGCGGGCAAGATCAACGCCCACAAAGAAAGCCGTCCCTTCATCCTCGGCCTGCCGACAGGCTCCAGCCCCATCGGCGTGTATCAGGAGCTCGTAAGAATGAATAAGGCCGGCGAGGTGTCATTTGCAAATGTCGTCACCTTCAACATGGATGAATATCTCGGCCTTCCCCGTGAGCACGACCAGAGTTACTGGTACTTCATGCACGACAACTTCTTCAACCACCTTGTCGACATGAAGCCGGAGAATATCAATATCTTAAACGGCATGACCGACGACCCCGAAGGCGAATGCCGGCGCTACGAAGAGAAGATCGCCTCCTACGGCGGCATCGACCTCTTCATGGGCGGCATCGGCGTGGACGGGCACATCGCATTTAACGAGCCCTACACAAGCCTCAATTCCCGCACGGGAGTCCGCAACCTCACCACGGACACCAGAATCGTCAACGGCCGTTTCTTCGGCAACGATCCGGAGAAGGTTCCGGCTCAGGCGCTTTCCGTCGGTGTCGGCACCGTCATGGATTCCAAGGAAGTCCTGGTTCTGATCAACGGCCACAACAAGGCCCGCGCGCTCGCGGCGACCGTAGAAGGCTCCGTCAGCCACAAGTGGACCTGCTCCGCCATGCAGCTTCACAACGGCGCCATCATCGCCTGCGACGAGGCCGCCTGCGGCGAGCTCACCGTCGACACCTACAAGTATTTCCTCGACATCGAAAAAGCCGAGCGCCTGTAATCAAAATAGTTATGTAAACAAATATGACAATGGGGACTGTCCCCATTGTCATATTTGTTTACATAACTATTTTGGAACTCACTTCACCTTCCTGCAGGCTTTCTTCAGCCTGTCCACCACGATCTCCAGAGCCTTGATCCTTGCGTAGTGCTTGTCGACGGACTCAAGGACGTACCACGGCGCGAAGGACGTATTCGTCTTAAACAGCATCTCATTGATCGCCTGCTCGTAGAGATCCCATTTCTCGCGGTTTCTCCAGTCCTCATCGGTGATCTTCCACTGCTTCTCCGGCGTGTTCTGGCGGTCCGTAAATCTCGCGAGCTGCGTGTCGGAGTCGATCTGCACCCAGAACTTGATGACGACGGCGCCCCAGTCCGTGAGCTCCTTCTCGAACTCGTTGATCTCATTGTAGGCTCTCTGCCAGTCATTCTCGCTGCAGAAGCCCTCCAGCCTCTCCACCATCACACGGCCGTACCAGGTGCGGTCGAAGATCGCCACGTGTCCGGTCTTCGGCAGACGGTTCCAGAATCTCCACAGATAGTGCCGCGCCTTCTCATGAGGCTCGGGGCTCGCGATCGGATGCACGATGTAGCCGCGCGGATCCAGCGCGCCGGTTATGCGCTTGATATTCCCGCCCTTGCCGGCCGCGTCCCAGCCCTCGTAACAGATGATTACCGGAATCTTCTTGCGGTAAATCTCATTGTGAAGGTCATCCAGCTCACCCTGCAGCTCCTTGAGCCGCGTGCGGTATTCATCATCGGAAATGGTTTTGTCGAGAGGTATGTCCTTAAGCAGAGGCATCTGCTTCATCCGGAACGTATTCTGCAGGATGGGCACGGCGAGGGAGGAATTCTTGAGCGCCGTGTCGATTCCCTGGTTGAGGTATTCCGTGACCTGAAGCTCTGCCCACTTGCTGTTCTTCGCGTCAATGATATACCACGGCGCCGTGGAGCGGTTGGTATCTTCCAGATAGCGGTCGAAAATGTCGAGGCACTCGTCGTAGTGCCGGTTCTGCCACAGATCATCCTCGCTCACGCGCCAGCGGGTGTTCTTGTCCTCCTGCAGCGCGTCCAGCCTGCTGCTCTGCTCCTTCTTGCTGATGTGGAAGAAGAATTTCATGACTAGGTAGCCGTTGTCGGTCAGCTGTCTCTCGATCGTATTGATGCTGCGGATGCGGCTCGCATAAGTCTTCTCCGACATATCGCCGTGGCAGAGACCGTCGGTCACTTCCTTCATCCAGCAGGTATCGAAAAACTTGAACTTCCCGGCTTCGGGGATTTCCACGATATAGCGGTACAGGAAAGGACGGCGCCGCTCATCGTCCGTCGGGGCCGTATCCATAGTGGCGACCTGGAAGAACCTGGGGTCGATATTCTTGATCACCTTCCCCATCACGCTGCCCTTGCCGGCAGCACCCCATCCTTCAAAAATCACCATAACAGGAAGCTTTGCCTCCTTCAGCTTCATCTGGTATCCCGAAAGCTCGGCGCGCGCCTCCTGAAGCTTTGTCTTAATGAACTCGCTGTCCGGGCGTATCATTTTCACATAATCCTTCAGCATCTTATAGTTCCTCCGCTAAAAAAATCAAAAGATATATATAAAAGATAGCATTTTTCCGAACTCAGAACAAGAGAAACGTGTATCGTGTCACAATTTCATCTCCTGCTCCATTTTTTCCGCGAGATGATACCATCTCTGCACCGTGTTCTCCAGGAAGAAGTAATGCATGAAATAAAATCCGAGAAGGACAGCCAGACCGAGCATGAACAGCGCCGCCCACGGATTCGTCTCCTCATGCAGGATGGCCAGATCCGCCGCAAAGAGCTCACCGATCACCGTCATCACGACGACGATCAGGTGAATGAGCCTCTCATGCTGCAGCCACGCGAGCTTCCGCAGGTGCTTTTCCAGCAGCTCCGGCGACGGCTCCTGCGCGGCCAGCTCCGCCTCGTGGTCGCGGCAGAACTGCTTCATATTGATTCCGAACTGATCATTTTTCTTCATAGCTTTGACCAAAAAATGTCACCGCTGTCACCTCCCGGCCGCTTAATCGCGGCGGAAAAGGTCGCGCGTATACACCTTATCCTTCACGTCGTCCAGCACGGGATCATAGCGGTTGGCTATGATGCATCCGCACATCTTTTTGAATTTCTCCAGGTCGTTCACGATTACAGAGCCGAAGAACGTGGAGCCGTCCTCCAGCGTGGGCTCGTAAATCACCACTTTTGCGCCTTTGGCCTTGATCCGCTTCATGACGCCCTGGATGGAGGACTGGCGGAAATTGTCGCTGCCCTGCTTCATCGTCAGGCGGTAGACTCCGACCACGATGTCCTTGTGACGG
>CACZQS010000011.1 GCA_902783325.1 uncultured Lachnospiraceae bacterium | reverse complement strand
TACTGAGTTTGTATCCGACAACTGCGCAATATGAGGTGTATCCGAATATGCTGGAATTGAAGAATGTTTCATTTGAAGTCACGACGGAGAGTGACAGACACGTCGATATCATCCATGATCTGTCGTTAAATGTGGAGGACGGAAAGTTCGTTGTCATCACCGGGCCGAACGGAGGCGGGAAATCCACGATGGCGCGCCTGATTGCGGGAATTGAGCGTCCGACGGCGGGCTCGATCTTCCTGGACGGGGAGGACATCACGAATATGGATGTAACCGCGCGCGCGAAGAAAGGCATCAGTTATGCGTTTCAGCAGCCGGTCCGGTTCAAGGGGCTTACGGTTCTGGATCTGGTGCGACTTGCCTCGGGCAGGCAGCTCCAGATAGCCGAGGCCTGCGAATATCTGTCGGAAGTGGGGCTGTGCGCCAGGGAATATATCAACCGGGAAGTGAATGCCTCATTATCCGGAGGGGAATTAAAGCGCATAGAGATCGCGACCGTTCTGGCGCGCGGAACGAGGCTGTCCGTGTTCGACGAGCCTGAGGCCGGAATCGATCTGTGGAGCTTCCAGAACCTGATCCGCATCTTCGAGAAGATGCGGGAGGGGATACGGAACAGCTCCATCATCATCATCTCCCATCAGGAAAGGATTCTGGAAATCGCGGACGAGATCGTGGTTCTGGCCGACGGAAGGATACGGGAGCAGGGGGCGAAGGAAGACATCCTTCCCGGCCTGATCGGAACGGAATCCGCGGTTGAGCAGTGCCAGGGAGCGGGACAGGGAAAGAGGTAAGAGATGGCAGGAACAGTACAGCTTGATGAAATTCAGAAGAGAATCATAGCGGAGGTCGCGGATCTTCACGAGGTTCCGCTTGGCGCTTACAATTTCCGGGCGAACAGTAAGCTTGCGGGGAGAAACACAACGGCGAATATCGATATTGTGTCCAAAGAAGACGGCAGCGGGATCGATATCCGGATCAGACCCGGCACGAAACATGAGAGTGTTCACATTCCGGTGGTGATCTCGGAGAGCGGGATCAGCGAGACCGTGTACAATGATTTTTATGTCGGAGAGGACAGCGACGTTGTGATCGTCGCGGGATGCGGCATCGATAACTGCGGGAAGCAGGATTCCGAGCACGACGGCATTCACCGCTTTTATCTCGAAAAGGGCGCCCGCGTCCGCTATGTGGAAAAGCATTACGGTTCGGGGGACGGAGAGGGAAAACGGATCCTCAATCCCGGAACGGAAGTTTATATGGAAGAAGGAAGCTCCATGATCATGGAGATGGAACAGATCAAGGGAGTGGACTCCACGGAGCGCATGACAAAAGCCGAGCTGAAAGCGGGCGCCTCCCTGGTCGTGAAGGAGCGCCTCATGACACACGGCTCCCAGAGCGCCGTGAGCATCTACCGCGTTGACCTGAACGGCGAGGGTGCCAGCGCGGACGTCGTTTCCAGGTCGGTGGCAAGGGACCGGTCCTATCAGAAATTCGACGCGCGCATAACCGGAAATGCTCCTTGCAGCGGCCACACGGAGTGCGATTCGATCATTATGGACGAGGGCAGGATTCTCGCGGTTCCCTCGCTTGAGGCAAATGACGTCGACGCGATGCTTGTCCACGAAGCGGCGATCGGGAAGATCGCCGGAGACCAGCTGATCAAGCTGATGACGCTCGGTCTTACCGAGAGTGAGGCCGAGGAACAGATCATAAACGGATTTTTGAAATAGTAGAAAGGAAGAAGAGATGACGAAAGTAGATATTATTTCCGGATTTTTGGGAGCTGGAAAGACGACTCTGATCAGGGAGCTTCTCACGGAGGCCCTGAAGAAGGAGCAGGTCGTCCTGATTGAAAATGAGTTCGGCGAGATCGGCATCGACGGGGGATTCCTGAAAGAGGCCGGGATCGAGATCAAGGAGATGAATTCGGGCTGTATCTGCTGCTCCTTAGTCGGTGATTTCGGGGAGGCGCTGATCGAGGTCACGAAGCAGTACAAGCCGGACCGCATCATCATCGAGCCCTCCGGTGTCGGCAAGCTGTCCGACGTCATTCATGCGGTGGAACGAGTCAAGGAGGAAGCCGGGATTGTCATCAATTCCGCGACGACAGTAGTCGATGTTCTTAAATGCAGGATGTATCTGAAGAACTTCGGCGAGTTTTTCAAGAACCAGGTGGAGTCCGCCGGCACAGTGATCCTGAGCCGCACCGATACCCGTCTGGCCACGGAGGAAAAAGTCGAGGAGGCTTTGCAGCTCCTCCGCCCGCTGAATCCCGATGCCACCTTTATCACGACTCCGGTGTCCGTACTGGGCGGCGATAAAGTGATGCAGACGATGGAAGGCGTGAAGATTGATCTTACAAAGCTCGAGCCCGTGCATGAGCACGACCACGAGCATGAAGATGAAGAGCATGAGCACCATCACGATCATGACCACGAGGAGCATGAGCATCATCATGATCATGACCACGAAGAGCACGGGCATCCTCATGATCATGATCACGAAGAGCATGAGCATCACCATGATCATGACCATGAGGAGCATGAGCATCATCACCATGATCATGACCATGACCATCATCATCACCATCACCACGCCGACGACGTATTCACGAGCTGGGGCAAGGAGACGATCCGCAAGTATGACGAGGCGGAGATCCGCGACATTCTCATGAAGCTCACGGACAAGGATGAATACGGAACGGTCTTAAGAGCAAAAGGAATGGTTCCGGCTAAGGACGGAAGCTGGATCTATTTCGACATGGTTCCGGGCGAGCAGGATATCCGGAGCGGCGCTCCGGAGTATACGGGCCGGCTCTGCGTGATCGGAGCGGAGCTCAAAGAAGACAACCTCGCGCTTCTTTTCGGACTTTGAGATATACAGGTGACGTAATATGAATGAAGAAGACATCAGAGTTCCCGTCTATCTGATCACGGGATTTCTCGAGAGCGGAAAGACGAGATTCATCAACAATACCGTAAATCAGGAGTATTTCCAGATTCCGCAGACAACCCTGATCCTGAACACGGAGGAGGGCGTTGAGGAGTATTCCGACGCGGAGCTTAAGGAGAAGAACACCTTCACCGCCTTTATTGAGGACAAAGAAGCCATGACGACGGAAACGCTCTGCGGCTTCGAGAATACTTCCCACCCCGGGCGGGTGATGCTCGAGTACAATCCGCTGTGGGGCATGGCGGATATCGAGAATCTGGAGATGCCGGAGGGCTGGGGAATTATCCAGGAGATCGTCATCGTGGATTCTCTTACCTATGAGATCTACCGCAACAACATGAAATCGATGTTCGTCGATATGTTCCGGAATGCGGACATGGTCATCTTCAACCGCTGCCGCGAGGATATGCCGCTGGCGGACTACAGGAGAGGAATCAAGGTGGTGAACCCTGCCTGCGACGTCGTGTTTGAGAGCAGTGACGGCAGGATGCTGGATATCTTCGCGGACAGACTGCCTTATGACCTGGACGGGGATCCCATAGAGATCGAAGATGCGGATTTCGGCATTTTCTTCGTGGACGTGAGGGACAATCCCGACCGCTATGACGGAAAGACGGTTCATTTCAGGGGCAAGATCAGGAAGAGCCGCGCGATGCCGGCGAAATATTTCGGAATCGGCTGGATGGCGATGACCTGCTGCGCGGAGGACATTCAGTTTATCGGCTACATCGCCGAGTGTCCCGAAGCGGCGAAGTTCGGAAACGGCTCGTGGGTGGAGCTCACGGCCAGGATCGAGATCCGGCATATGATGGCCTACCGCGGAAAAGGACCGGTCTTTAAGGTGGAGGAGATGTCCTATATCAATCCTCCCGAATCGGAACTGGTCTATTTCAACTGAAGAGCAACTAGAGAGGAGCCGTTATGAAAAAGAAATACAAGTGCGAAATCGACTGCGCGAACTGCGCCGCGAAGGTAGAGGATGCGATCAGGAAGATCGACGGCGTGACGGACGTGCGCGTCAACTTCATGACCCAGAAATTCACGCTGGAAGCGGATGACGACCGGTTTGACGAGATCCTGAAGGAAGCGGTGAAGACCGGCAAAAAGATCGAACCTGATTTCAGTGTAGAGATGTAAGTGCCCAAGTGCTGTTCAGGGAGTATAAGCGATATCTCTGCCAGCATCAGGAACGTGAAGTTTAGGAGCGTGAAGCGATGTCCGAGAAACTCAAAAAAAACCTGTGCAGAATCCTCATTGCTCTTGGCATTTTTGTGGTCATTCTGATCCTGGAGAAGACCGGGAAGTTTCCTGAAGTATTTGAAAACAAGCTGGGCGCATGTGCCGTTTACCTGATTCCCTATCTCATCGCGGGCTATGACGTGGTGAAAAAGGCGGTTCTCGGCGTGATTCACGGACAGATGCTGGACGAATCCTTCCTGATGACGCTGGCATCCGTCGGGGCTTTCGTCACCGGAGAAGCGGAAGAGGCGGCAGCGGTCATGCTGTTCTACCAGGTGGGAGAGTTCTTCCAGTCCTATGCGGTGGGCAAGTCCCGCCAGTCCATCACGGATCTCATGAACATCGCTCCGGAGTACGCCAATGTGGTCAGGGACGACGGCAGCATCGAGACCATCGATCCAGACGACGTGGAGATCGGGGATATCCTGGTGATCAAGCCGGGTGAGAAGATCCCGGTGGACAGCGTTGTGGTCTCAGGGTCGAGCATGATCAACACAGCGGCTCTCACGGGAGAGAGCGTGCCCAGAAGCGCGGGCGAGGGGGATCCCGTGATCTCCGGCTGCATCAACGGCGAGGGACTGCTGAGAGTGCGCGCCGAGAAGTGCTATGACGATTCCACCGTAGCCCGCATTCTTGAGCTCGTGGAAAATGCCTCCGAGAAAAAGTCCCGCACGGAAGCCTTTATTACGCGCTTCGCCCACTGGTACACCCCGCTCGTGGTCGGGGCGGCCCTGGCGCTCGCCGTCATCCCGTCGCTTATCACGGGAGAATGGATGACCTGGATCTACAGGGCCTGCACATTCCTTGTCATCTCCTGTCCGTGCGCGCTCGTGATCTCGGTGCCGCTTGCTTTCTTCGGGGGTATAGGCGCGGCTTCAAAACACGGTGTGCTGGTCAAAGGCTCCAATTATCTGGAGCTCATGGCGCAGATCGGCACTGTCGTTACGGACAAAACCGGCACGCTGACGGAAGGCAGCTTCAAGGTCAGCAGCCTCGTCCCGGCTGAGGGCGTGACGGAGGAGGAGCTTCTTCTTGCCGCAGCCGCGGCGGAAGGCCTCTCCACGCACCCGATCGCCCAGTCCATCCGCGAGGCATGCACAGCAGCGATTCCGGACAGGGAAGCACTGCCCTGCGCGGAATCTGTACAAAATGTCAGCGGCCGCGGCATCATCGCCTCGATGGAAGGCAGTACGATTATCGTGGGCAATGAGCAGCTTCTTACGGATAACGGCATTTCCTTCAGCAAAGCGGAAAATGCCGCCGCGACAATATGCTATGCCGCGAAGGACGGGAAGTATCTGGGCGCCATCCTGATCAGGGACCTTGTGAAAAAGGATACGGCAGCCGCCGTGAAGGCCATGAAAGAAGCCGGAGTGGGGCGCTTCGTGATGCTGACCGGCGACCGGAAGGCTGTGGCGGACGCCGTTGCGAAGGAGACCGGGATCGATGAGGTTCATGCCGAACTGCTTCCGGAGGACAAGGTCTCCGAGGTGGAAGCCCTCCTCAATAATAAGGAGAAAAACGGCATCCTCGCATTTATCGGAGACGGAATCAACGACGCGCCCGTCCTCATGCGCGCGGATGTCGGCATCGCGATGGGATCCCTCGGCTCGGACGCCGCCATAGAGGCTGCGGATGTCGTGATCATGGACGACAAGCTTGGGCGCCTCCCGGTACTGATCCGCATCGCCAGAAAAACCATGGGAATCTCGAAGCAGAATATTATCTTCGCCCTCGCCATAAAAGTGCTCGTCCTGATCCTGGGCGCGCTCGGCATCGCCGACATGTGGGCCGCCGTCTTCTCGGACGTGGGCGTCGCCGTCCTGTGCATTCTCAATTCAATGCGATTGCTGAGAGAGTGAGACTATGTGTTTTTCTTAAGGCTGACAGCAGGCCTTGCGGGAGCAGAGTAGTATCTTATGGCATTTGCACAAGCTTAGTACATCTTAGATGTCCTTGCGCGGAAGCCGTCAGAAGATACTACTCTGCTTTCGCAAGGCCGTCTTATGCCCGGTAAGCTGTTTTGTCTTGCCTGCAGGCGGAAGATGTGGGACAATGAGTGCATCGGTAAAAGTTAAAAAACGATCAAGAAAGGAGACTGCACATTATGAAGAGAAAGCTGTTGGCATACCTTCTGACAGGAGCCCTCGCTGCCTCCATGCCTGCAGTGCAGACGTCAGTCATCTTTGCGGATGATATCACAGAAGATTATGTGATCGGAAACGACGAGTACCTTGACATATGGGTTGACCAGGAATATATGACAGAAGATGAACTGTATGATTGGGTCGACGAGGACGACTACGGCGGCTACGATGAAGAGGACTATTACGACGATTACTATGAAGAGGAGTACTACGACGACTACGATTATTCCGACTACTCGGAGGAGGGATCGGAGACAGCTGAGACCGCAGCTGAAGAGACGGAAGAGAAAAGCACCGTCGCCCGCAGAAGCGTAGAACTCAAATCCAGTTCCGAGATCGAAGAAGCGCTGAACCTGAAGAACATGACAAATCAGGAATGGTCATACAGCGTCGATGCCGACGCGTGGACACTGTCCTCGGTCCCGGCGGTGGCAAACCCCGAGATCGCAAGTGAGGAGGGCGTGTCCGTATGTGTTCCCGGAGCCTACGTCAGCGGGATCGACAAGGACGGAGACGGCAAAGCGGATGTGACGGCTGCGGGAGGCAACAAGACGGCGGTCGGTTCGCTGGTGATCGAGCTGGCGGGAAAAGTGACCAGTTCAAACGGCCAGACCTATACAGCGCGCACGGCCCCTGTGATCATCAACACAGGCGCGGAAGGATATTCCGAACAGAGGAACCAGACCGCATCCGCGGAATATGCTTCCGAGGGCTATATCAATGTGGCCTGCGGCAACCGCGGAAGACAGAGCACGGCGATCAATGACGACGGTGAGGTCTATTATACCGGCGATGCGCCGAGCTGCCTTGTGGACCAGAAATGTGCGGTCCGTTTTGTGAAGTACAATATCCTGCTCGGAAACCTGCCGGGCAGCGTGGACTATTTCGTGTCTACCGGCAAGTCCGGAGGAGGAGCGCATGCGGTGATGCTCGCGGCCACCTCCGACCATCCGGATTTCTATGACTATGAGATCGAAGTCGGAGCAGTCGGAGTCTATAAAGACGACGAGGGCAATTACTCGACGACGGTATCGGCCCGCGGCTCCGAGTACGAGCTCTCCGACGGTGTCTGGGGCTGCATCGCCTACAGTCCCGTCACGTCCCTTGCCGAAGCGGACATGGCTATGGCATTTGAATACACACTGGATCCTTCCTACAGCTTCAAGACGGATTTCCAGAAGCAGCTCGCGGGATATCTTGCAGAGGAATACATGAACTATATCAATGGCAAGAACCTCACGATGAAGGAAGCGGTTCTGAACGTGGATATCAACGGCGACGGAGACACGATCGACAGCATTCCCGTCAAGATCGAGCATGACCTCACGAAATATCCGGACAACAACGGCTACGGCGGATCCTATGTGGATCTGTACCTGGAGGGAATGATTTCCAATCTCCAGTGGTATCTGGACAATCTCGATTATGCGGAGGGCTGGACCTGGTTCGGTGAGGACGGAAAGGCGCTCTCGGACATCGAAGTGGCGGCGATGACGACGGCAGATAAGGGAAAGGCGTTTATAGAAGGACGCTACGCGAAGGGCAGCTTAAGCACCGGCGGTTTTGGCGCAGCGAATGACCTGGGGACCATAACGCCTGCCGCGCTGACAGAAGAAACTTCCGCACTCACGGAAGGAACTGCCGCCGGAAACAGCATTGTGATTCCGCTTACCACTTCTTCCACGGAGAGTGCGGAGTCCGACGCGGCGGAGGCAGTGCCCGTTCTGGCCGCGGAGATGTCAAGCACGCAGACCGGTGAGATCAACCTTCTTGCGGAAAATGATCCTGTGGAGGAAGCGGAAAGCGCGGCGGAAGCTGCGGTCAGCCCGGCTGCGGAAGCCGCAGCGGCAGGCGCGGAATCCGAAGCGGAGAGCGCACCGGCGGAAGCGGTCACGGAGACGGCTTCAGAACCTGTCGTCATAAAAGAGATAACCGGTACTCCCTCACAAGGGACGACAGCGGCTGCCGGAACCTCGGCGGATTCCAAAAAGTATACAGGCTTTGGGGAAATGGCGGAGGCATACAGCGCCGAGACAGCGGAGATCGAAGAGGGAGACCGCTATGGCAACAATATCGTATCCCTCTATGACCCGGTCCGCTATATCGGGGCGGAGGGGACAAAGAAACCGTCCTGGACGAGGATTGTCATGGGCGCTGACGAAGGAGATATGCCGCTTCTGGCGTCACTCAATCTGGGTCTTTCCTGGCTTGATGCCGGGACCGACGCGGTCATCGAGTGGCAGTGGGACGGCGGACATGTTCCCGAAGAGATTTTCGGAAACTCCTTCGCCCTTTATGTGGACCAGATGTACGGAAAACATGCAGCCGGCGGAGCGTCTGTCATGAAAGCGGCGCCCAAAAAACAGACCGAGAACGGGACGGCCCTCATGGCGACAGGTACGGATATCTCCTCGTTTGTGGACGCAAGCGATCCGTCGCACGTCTCCTTTACGGCGGAGGCCGCGGCAAAGTACAGGACGAAGAACGCGGTGAAGGGAACACCGGGCTTCGACGCCATGGATTATACGACGGAGAATTACGTCTTCGGCTCAGCCGACCAGGACGCGCGCCACTTTGATCCGGCAGTGAGCAGGGTCTTTGAGGAACACGCCGATGAGCTCGCTCCGCTCTTTAACAAATGAGCTTAAAAAGAAGCGTAAGAGTCAAGAGGATTGAAGGATGAGCGATGCAGACCGGTTATTTGTTGCGATGTGCCGGGATATCCTGGATAACGGCACCGATACCCGCGGGGAGAAGGTCCGGCCTCACTGGGAGGACGGCACTCCGGCCTATACGATAAAACAGTTCGGCGTCGTGAACCGCTATGATCTGCGCAGGGAATTCCCTGCGCTGACTCTGCGGAGAACGGCGCTCAAAAGCGCGATGGACGAGATCTTATGGATCTGGCAGAGAAAGTCCAACAATATCCGGGACCTGAAACCGCATATCTGGGATGAATGGGCGGATGAGAGCGGCTCGATCGGAAAAGCCTACGGCTACCAGATGGGAGTAAAGCATGCATACAAGGAAGGCTTCTTCGATCAGACGGACCGCGTTCTCTATGATCTGAAGAACAATCCGTTCAGCAGGAGAATCCTGACTTCGCTCTATAACCATCACGACTTGAGCGAGATGAATCTTTATCCCTGCGCGTGGTCGGTGACATTTAATGTGACGCAGCACAAGGACGACGAGAAACTGACCCTGAATGCGGTGCTCACCCAGCGCAGTCAGGACGTTCTCGCGGCAAACAACTGGAATGTCTGCCAATATGCCATCCTGCTCATGATGTTCGCACAGGTCTCGGATATGATTCCGGGACAGCTCGTGCACTGCATCGCCGACGCGCACATCTATGACAGGCACGTGCCCTATATTGAGGAGCTGATTCAAAGACCGCAGTTTGCTCCTCCGACCGTGAAGCTGAATCCGGAAATCAGGGACTTCTATGCATTTACCGCAGACGACCTGATCGTTGAGAATTATCAGTACGGTCCCCAGATTAAGGATATTCCGATCGCGGTGTGAGGGGAAAGGCGGATTTAGGGATGAATTGTATTGCGGCTGTAGATCAGAACTGGGCGATCGGGAGGAACGGAAAGCTGCTCGCTCACATTCCGGCTGACCTCAGGTATTTCAGGGAGGTCACGGGCGGAAAGGTTGTGGTGATGGGGAGAAAAACTCTGGAATCTTTCCCACAGGGACGTCCTCTTCCGAACCGGATCAATGTTGTGCTGACAAGGGATGCCGGGTATGACTGCGAGGGCGTGCTGGTCGTGCATTCGATGGAAGAAGCTCTTGAAATCATTTCCGGATACGCTCCGGAGGACGTGTTCATCATCGGGGGCGGGCAGATCTACCGGAGCTTTCTTCCGTACTGCGATACGGCTTATATCACAAAGATCGGCTTTGCCTATGATGCGGATACTTATTTTCCGAATCTGGACCTGGACCCAGAGTGGGAGAAAGCCGAAGAGAGTGAGGAACAGACGCAGTTTGATCTCATTTTTACCTTTACAAGGTACCGAAGAATTTTGAAATGACACCCGGTGTGAGGGAAGATTATGCAGGTATTTATCGATGTACTGGAAAAGATTCTGGTCTATGTTGTTGAGATCTGTACGGTAGGTCTCGAATTTGCGGGCATTGTCGTGCTGGTGTCATCGGCCTTCGTCTGCTTCTTCCGGTGGCTGAAGCGGGACCGGGAAAATATCCGGCTGGATCTCGCCCAGGGAATCGCACTTTCGCTGGAATTCAAGATGGGCGGAGAGGTGCTCCGCACGGTGGTCGTGCGGGAGTGGTCGGAGCTCGGAATTCTGGGTGCGATTATTCTGCTCAGAGCGGCTTTGACCTTCCTGATTCACTGGGAGATTAAGAATGAAAAGAATGAGCTCAGGAACCGTCCGGAATAACCGGACGATTTTTTACAGGAAAGGGGCAGCGTATGTCTGAGGACTATAACAAGGCAAAACGAATCGGGGAAAAGCAGTGGAACAAGGCGGCGGCAGAGGGAAAGGATCCCGCGCTGCCCTCACTGGATGTGCTGGTACCGGAGATGCTGCAGCTGAACGAAGTACCGATCGGCCTTGTGGAGATTCCGATCGATATGATAGCCGGAACCAGGACCCGCGGCAGAACGAGCGCGTTTTCGGCGGACTACTATCCGATCCTGAGCGAGAAGTCCGAGTTCGCCATGAAATGGAGCAATCTTGTCAGGGCTCAGCTGACGGAGGGAATCCGGGATGCCATCAAGGTCTACGAATATATGCAGCGCTTCTATGTGGAGGAAGGCAACAAGCGTGTATCCGTACTGAAATATCTTGGTGTTCCGGTTGTGCTCGGCGATGTCATCCGGCTGGAGCCGCTTCCTGCCGACACCAAGGAATACCGGATTTACAAAGAATTCGAGCAGTTCTATGCGGTGGCGCCATTTTATGAGCTGTCGTTCTCGGAAGAGGGCCGCTATGAGAGGCTGGCTTCCTATATGGACCAGAACCTGGAGGAGACCTGGCCGGCGGAGATTCTCGAGACAGTGCGCTCCGCGTATCAGTATTTTAAGGCGATTTACCTGGAAAAGGGCGGGGCGCGCCTGCCGATTACGGTGGGGGATGCCTTTCTCGTCTATCTCAGCATCTACAGCGCGGACAGTCTGCTCTCGGAGAGCCGTCAGGTTCTTGCCCGGCGGGTGGAGCATATCTGGAATGAATTTCTGGTGACCACGACGGCGGACAACATCGCGCTCGTCGAGACTCCGGAAGAGGCGGAGAAGCCGAAGAAAGAGAACCTGCTCTCAAGCATAGGCGGCATTTTGAAAAAGGCACCTCTTTACACGGCGGAGCACCCGCTGCGGGCGGCTTTTATCTATGAGAAGACACCGGAGAATTCCAGATGGACTTACGGACATGAGCTGGGGAGAAACCAGCTGGAGCAGGCCTTTGGCGGGATTGTGAAGACCTCCCGGTATGAGAACTGCTCGGATGACGAGTCCTTCGTGAAAGCGGTGGAGGAGGCGAAGGCGCATGAGGACGAGATGGTGTTCACGATCTCCCCTTCGCAGATGAGAGCTACACTCCGGGAGGCGGTCGCGCATCCGGAGATGAGATTTCTGAACTGCTCGGTCAATCTGTCGCACAGCGCCGTGCGCACCTATTACGGCCGGATGTACGAGGCGAAATTCCTGCTGGGCGCGCTCGCTGCTTCCGTGGCGGACAACCACAAGATCGGATACCGGGCCACTTCGCCGATTTACGGAACGATCGCGAATATCAACGCATTTGCCATCGGGGCGGCCATCGTGGATCCGCTCGCGAGGATCTATCTGTCCTGGATATCCAAGGAGGACGAGGACTGGAGACAGTGGATGAGAGAGGAAGGAGTCCGCGTGCAGTCGGGGCCGGATCTCATCAAGCCGGAGGAGCCGGGAAGGGAATACGGTCTCTATCAGGTGGACGAGGGAGGCAATGTCTTCAACCTCGCGATGCCTGTCTGGGACTGGGGCAGGTACTATGAGCTGATTATCGGCACGGTTATAAACGGCGCGTTCGATGAGCGGAGAGGCCCTGCGAGAAAAGATCAGGCGCTGAATTACTGGTACGGGATGTCTTCCGGCGTGATCGACGTGATTCTCTCGGACAAGATTTCCTATTATTCCAGGAAGCTCGTGACGATTCTTAAAAAAGCCGTGATTGCGGACACGCTGAGTCCCTTCGACGGGGAACTGCGCTCGCAGGAGGAAATCGTCAAGGCTGCGGACTCCCCGCGGCTTTCGAACCGCCATATCATCACGATGGATTATCTCAACGACAATGTGATCGGGAGCATTCCGAAGATCGAAGAAATCACGGATGAGAAGGCGAAGGAAACCGTGAAAGTCAGCGGAGTAAAAGAAGGTCAGAAGTAAGGAGCGGGTAGAGAAAGCCTATGAAGATTCTGCTCTTGGCGGACGAAGAAGATAAAGCGCTCTGGGATTTTTATGAGCCCTCCCGGACAGAAGGGGTGGATCTCATCATTTCCTGCGGGGACCTGAACCCGGATTACCTGCAGTTTATGGTGACCATGACCAACTGCCCGCTGCTTTACGTGCGCGGCAACCACGACGGGGGTTACGACCGGAATCCGCCTGAGGGCTGCATTCCGATCGACGACCGCATCTATAATTTCCACGGCCTCCGCGTGCTCGGCCTCGGCGGGTCCATGCGCTATCATCCCGGCCCGGATATGTATACGGAGAAGGAGATGACAAGAAGGATCAGGCGCATGAACGCCCGGATCACACTCATGAACGG
>CACZQS010000010.1 GCA_902783325.1 uncultured Lachnospiraceae bacterium | reverse complement strand
TTTATACTAGTTCACTTAATTATCTGCCGAAGGCAGATGATTTAGAGAACTGCATATACAGCAACGGATGGTAAGCCAATCGGCAGTGCATTCCGTTAGCGAGTATAATGTTTGATTTGGTTGTCAAAATCCTTAAAAAAGCGAAAGCGCGCAAAAACTGCGCGCTTTTGTTACACTGCCATATCTATGCCGCTTTCACAGCCTTGATAATCCGATAGATAATCGGCGAAAGAACCAGGTCCGCAGTCAGCTCAATCACAAAGTTGATCCCGATGATTCCCGTCAGAATATAAGCGCCTACGGAAGCCGCGCCCGCGCCTAAAGCCCACTGTTCCGCCAAAGAGCGGAAAATCGTCACCAGGGCGATCGTAAAGATCCCGGTATTCGCCACAGGCGCTAAGATCGCTGCGACAATAATCCCGATATACAGATTCTTTTCACGGAACAGATTGCAGGCCAGTCCGGCGATCAGCCCCGCCGCAAGACCCTTTACGATACACACAATGATTGTGGCAGGTGCATTCAGCTCGAGCATCATGGTGCTCCCCGCTCCCGCGGCCCCGGTCACGACCTGCACACACACAACCACTCCGAATATCGCGCCCAGTAAGGCTCCCGTTGCCGGCCCGTAGAGTACCGCTCCGATAATAATCGGGATAATCGTCAGTGTGATCGTGAACGGCCCGATCGATATGGAGCCCAGAAGTGTCTGGAGCAGAATAATGATTGCCACAAGTACGGCCGTTCCGACAAGCTGCTGCGTCTTTTTCGATGTTTTATTCATAGTTTTCCTCCTTGATATTATTCCCGTGGCCGGCTCTTCACCGTCCTTAGTCAGGGATATAATTCACCGGGAGATATTATATCTTCTCCGCTGGTTCTTTTCAACATTCCTTTGCACTACTTTCGACAACAAATCAAATTGCGATCCTTCATCAAGAATGGTCCAGGCCGAAGAATGTGTCATCCCTTGCTGCGCCCTGCGTCAGTTCGTTGTAGATGAGACACTTGTACTCACGGAGCTTCTCCGCCGCTTCGGGGTCGGTCTCCTCCGTGTCCCACTCGTGCGCCCTGCCCTCTTCATCGTAGTAGCCGAAAGAGTTCATCGCCGGAATCAGGGAGCGCTGCGCAAGAAGATAGTCGTTGTACGGCGTGCTCTCAAGACCCGTCAGGGACAGCAGGTAGCTGGACAGATAGTCGGCCGACAAAGTGAGATCTTCCGCTTCCGGGATATCATAATTCGCCCAGATAAACCAGGTGGTCTCGAATTCCTTCTGCTGCTCGTCAAACGAGAGATCGTCAATCGACTTGCCGAAGCAGTACTCCCAGAAATCATCCCCGATCTCGGGCTGATGGTCCCCGAAGAACAGAATCAGCGTCTTCTCGTCCTTATCCCTGAAATAGTCCAGCAGCTCCATAATTGCCTCGTCGGACATCTTGAGCAAAGTGCAGTACTGCTCGGCCTGGCCTTCATTTGCCCCGTGAAAATCCGTCACGTCAACCGTATTCTCAAACTTCTCGTTCTTGTAGGAGCTGTGGTTCTGCATGGTGATGTTGAACAGGAACAGCTTCTGCCCCTCCTCTTTTGCCTCGACCTGCTTTATGATCTCCTCATAATCCCCCTTATCGCTCACAAGGCCGCGGACTTTATCCGCTCCCTCGAAGCTGTTCTCGATATTGAGGAAGGTATCGAAGCCCATTCTGGGATACACGGTATCGCGGTTCCATCCGTGCGGTCCGTAAGGATGCATGGCCACGACCTTATAGCCCTGCGCCTCAAGAGTCCTCGCAAGAGAGAACTGGTCCTGCTTGATAAAGGAATTGTACACCACCGTCGCCGGGGAGAGCACGCAGGAATTCCCCGTCAGGAATTCGTATTCCGTATTTGCGGTAGTCCCGCCCTTCACGGAGACGAGAAGCGTTCCCTTCTGGGTGTTCTCCTCAAGAGAATCGATCCCCGGCATCAGTTCCTCGCTGGTCTTGAAATTCGGATAGGTCCTCAGGTCGGAGAAGCTCTCATTCATGATGACGATGATATTGTCGGGGATCACGGCATCGGGATCAGCCGACTTCCCGGCATTCTCTTCCTTGGATTCCCTGATGATCCGGGCGACCTCCTGGGACGAATAGCCCTCGGGCATCTTCGGATAGGAGGCCTTGGCAAATGCGAAGAACCCGGACTCCATGCCGAACAGGCGGTAGGTATACCAGGGCTGCCAGTCCCGCAGCCAGATCCCTGTATTTGCAAGAAAATCCGTCCGGAAAATGACAATATGGAACGCAATAAAGAGTCCCACTGCAATCCCTCTCGACGCGATCTTCATGGATTTCCCGGCAAAGAGCCTGTCCGTCCGTGCATGCAGATAGAATCCGCAGACAGCAACCGTTACCACGATTGCCGCTATGATCTGCCAGCTCGGCGTATAGTCATAGTTTCCGGAAACGGACATCGCGGTTCCCATCGATCCGAAATCAATCCACTGGAACGGGATCCCCCGGAATCTCTGCACGTAGTAATTGACGATTCCCCAGGCAAGAAAAAGGATGTTTCCCGTGCACATTCCCACCTTCAGGGAGTTAAAGGCAAATGTAAAAAACAGATAGAATACAAACGTGATCATCCACCCCAGGATCACATAGGGCAGCTTCATTTTCAGAATATAATAATTGTTGATCAGCTCGATCTCATAAAAGCTGAGAATGGCATTCAGGAAAATGATGACGACGGTAAAGATGCCCGCGAGGGGAGACCGGAAAGCCGTGAGTTTCTCCCTTCCCTCGAGGGACGCGAAATAAGCCCGGAGGCTGTCTGCGGCGCAGACGACCGTGAGCCCGAGAAGGACAAAGAACACGAGCGGTCTCACATTCTCGAGCGGGACCTCCGTCTTCACGTTTTTAAGCAGGGATTCGCCGAAAAACAAATCCCTGTAGAAAATGAGAATGCCGATGACAATTGCCGGCGAAATCAGTTTAAAGACAAGAGCCCGGGGCGAAATCTGCTTTTTCATTTAAGCTCCCCTTTCCTGCTTCTTGACGGGGCGCGTTGCGGATGAGAGGAATTCCAGCTCTTCCCCCTCAAGGAAAGGAGAAACCGCCTCATACACTTTCCTGTGATACGCATTGAGAAGCGCAAGATCCGTCTCATCGAGATAAGCGGTGTCAATGGCTTCCAGGTCGATCGGAACAAGCGTGAGAGGGTCAAAGCGGAGGAAGGTCCCGAATTCCGTGACACGGTCCGGCACGCAGAGCAGGACGCTCTCGATCCGGATGCCGTAGCGGTCCTCCTTATAGACCCCGGGCTCGTCGGAGACAATCATGCCAGCTTTAAAAGGAGCGGACGCTTTGCCGCGGGCCTTTGAGATCGACGGAGGCGCCTCATGAACATTTAAGATATACCCTATGCCGTGGCCGGTCCCGTGGTTGAAATCCAGTCCGTAACGGTAAAGGGGCTCTCTGGCCAGAATATCCAGATCCTTTCCGCTCGTGCCTTTCGCGAAGCGGGCGTCCATGAGGCGAAGATTGGCGGCGGCCGTCAGGGTGAAGTCCCGCTTCATCTCCTCCGTCAGCGCTCCGCAGACAATCGTCCGCGTCACATCCGTCGTGCCGCCCATATACTGTCCTCCGGAATCCACGAGGAGAAAGCCCTCTCCCTTCACTTCCGCACAGCACTCTTTTGATGCCGCGTAATGAGCCATCGCGGCGTTCGGCCCGTAGGCCGAGATGGTCGGGAAGGACAGCTCCAGGAAATCCGGAAGCTCAGCCCGCAAAGAATCCAGTTCTTCGGCAGCGCTGATCTCCGTCACCTTCTCCCGCCCGATCTTCTGCTTCATCCTGAAGAGGAAACGGCACATCTGGACGGAGTCCTCCAGATAGACCCTTCTAAGATTCAGGATCTCCGTATCGTTCTTGACCGCTTTCATTTCCTTTACGGGACAGGCAGCCCGGACGACTTCAGCCTTCTTTGAAACCGCGGAAAGTACGGCGTCACTCGATTCCTCCTCGTCGATCAGAACCGGCTCTTCAAAGCGGTTTTTTTCAAGGAAAGAGAAGAACCCTTCGTATTCATGCAGACAGATCCCATGCTCCCCGGCATATGCGGCAAATTCTTCCGTCACTTCAGCCCTCTGAAGAAAGAGATGAACCTCCTCAGTCCCGATCAGGGCATAGGAGAGCGCGACAGGGTTGCACTCGACATCTCCTCCCCTGATATTAAAAAGCCACATAATATCATCCAGTTTGGAAATGACAAGGCTCTTCGCACCCTTCTTTTCGATCTCGTCCTTAAGATCCGCGAGCTTATCAGGGAAGCTCCGGCCGCTGATTTCGTCGGGAAGAATCCACACGGGAGCTGAGGACAGAGGGCATCTGTCCTTCCAGATCCGTTCTTCCGGACTGTAGGTATTGAGGTCCTTCGCACCGATTCGCGCACAGACAGAGCGGTACTTTTTGCCGTCGGAGGCCCTCACATTCCTGCCGTTGAAGCCCAGCACCTCACCTTTTTTAAGCCTGCTGCGAAGGAAAGCGGGAACTGTGGGGACACCTTCTTCGCCCATGCGCATGAGCTCGATTCCGCTGCCCGCCATCTCCCGGGCCGCCGAGATAAAATACCTGCCATCCGTCCAGAGGCGGGCACTCTCGCGGTCCACAAGCAGCGCCGCATTATCGCTGGTGCATCCGGAAAAGAACTCCGTGACTTTAAAATGATCATCTACATATTCCGATGTATGCGGATCCGTAGATACGGCCAGATAATAATCCACTCCGTGTTCGAGCATATCCTTTCGGAGCAGGCCGAGCCTTTCTGCAATTCGGTTATTCTTTTGTTCTTCCACCCGCTGATCCCCCTGTAATATTTTCTTAACAATTGCTTATCCTTGTATTCATAATTATATGCTAGTCTATCCACATGTGCAGTATGATTTCTTTAAACACTGGTGCTTCAATGCCGCTCTTGGGTCTCGGACTGTACAAGGCGACCGCAGACGGCGAAGCGGAGAATGCCATCCGTTCGGCTGCCCTGATGGGCTACCGTCTGTTTGACACTGCGTCCGCATATAAGAACGAAGAGAACGTCGGACGCGGAATCATGAGCTGCGGCATCCCCCGCGAACAGCTCTTCGTGACGACGAAGATCTGGAACAACGCCCAGCGTATCGGGAATATCGAAGGCGCTCTTGTCAGAAGCCTGGACCGCCTCGGACTCGATTACGTGGATCTCTATCTCGTGCACTGGCCTGTGCCCGGGTGTTATCTCGATACCTGGCGGGTCTTTGAGGAGCTGTACCGCTCCGGACGCGCGAGGGCCATCGGCGTCTCGAACTTCAATGAATTCCAGCTTGACGACCTGCTGATGCATTCCGATGTGGTTCCCGCAGTGAATCAGATCGAATATCATCCTCTCTTCAGGCAGGACGGCATCCGCACCTTCTGCCAGAAGAACGGCATCGTCGTCCAGGCCTGCGCCCCTCTCGCCCGGGGTGCCTATCTCTATAAGGACGTCCTCAGGGTTATCGCAGAAAAGTACCACCGCAGCACCGCGCAGGTCGGTCTCCGGTGGATTCTTCAGAAGGGATGCGCTGTGATTCCTAAGTCTGTCCACGAGGACAGAATTCTTGAGAACAGCCAGATATTCGATTTTGAACTCGACGAGATGGAGATGGATGCCATCGACGCGCTCAACGAGAACTACCGGTCCGCCAGCATTCCGGAAGATCTTCTGGTCTGAAGCTGCTCTCCATCTTCCTGTCGCGCATCATCAGTTTCCGCACCGCCTCTTCGGCGGATTCCCCTTCAAACAGAACACGGTTTACTTCTTCGATAATAGGAAGCGGCGTATCGTACTTTTGAGAGAGTGCCTTCGCCGCTTTTGCCGAGTATACGCCTTCCACTACCTGGCCGACCTCAGCCATCGCCTCCTCCATACTCTTTCCCTGTCCGATCAGGATGCCGGCGCGCCGGTTCCTGGAGTGCATCGAGGCACAAGTGACGATGAGATCTCCCATGCCGGAAAGCCCCTGGAGAGTCACGGGGAGTGCGCCCATTCGGACGGCCAGCTTCGTGATCTCGTGGATTCCGCGGGTGATGAGCGCCGCCTTGCAGTTGTCCCCGTATCCGAGTCCGTCGGCCATTCCGGCTGCCAGCGCGATGACATTTTTCAGGGAGCCGCCGAGCTCTACCCCGAGGACATCCGGCGACGTATAGACGCGCAGCTTGGGGCTGATAAACACGTCCTGGACGAATTCGGCCAGCTGTCTTGATTTCGATGCGGACACGATGGTTGTCGGCATTCCGAGAATGACCTCCTCCGCATGCGTGGGACCTGACAGAACGCCGATTGTATTTCCCGGCAGGACATCCTCAAGGATATCCGCCTGGGTCATGAGAGTCTCTTCCTCAATTCCCTTTGTGACAATGGTAATCCTCTTTCCGGTGCCGATCGCTTCCTTAAAGGACTCCGCCGTTGACCTCGTAAAGGGTGAAGCGACGGCAAAGACCAGAAGGTCCTCCCCGGCATCGGCTGCCGCCCTGCGGTCATTGACGAATGTAATCCCGTCAGGGAAACGGACCCCGGGAAAGGCGTTCGGCATTTCCCTCTCTTTAGTGAGGCGCTCCGCCTCCGCCTCCGAATGCGCCCAGACTGTCACGCTGTGTCCCTGCTTTGTCAGGTGCGACGCGATGGCCATGCCCCATGCGCCGCAGCCGATCACTGTTATTTTCATAACGCTGCGCTCCTCTTTACGAATTCTTCTTGAAGATATATGTCTTCCGCTCGGTGTTCGTCAGCAGGCGGTGTATATTGCCGCGGTGCTGGAAGACAACAAGGCCGACAATCGCCCCGACGACAATGTACATCTCGATGAGATGGGCCTGGTTCATATGGAACATGCCGAGCTGGCCCTGGATAATCGTCCCGATCAGGAATTCCGCTGCGACGATCAGGCTGGCCAGCGAGACGTAATGCGTAATGGCAATCGTCGAGAAAAAGCTGATGTTCCCGATGATCGTGATCGGCAGCGAGATGGTATTGATCACGCCGGCCATACTGGCCACGCCTTTTCCGCCCTTAAATCCCATATAGAACGGGAAATTGTGCCCCAGAATCGCGCCGAACCCCGTGTACACCCGGAGGAGATAGTCGATCTCCGGCTGCTTTCTTCCAAACAGAAAATACACAACGACCACGGCGAGGATGCATTTTACGATATCGCCTATCATGACGATGATGCCGGCCTTTTTGCCCAGGGTCCTGAGGGCATTTGTGGTCCCGGCGTTTCCGGATCCTGTTTTGCGGATATCAATTCCGTGGAGTCTGCCATAGATATAAGAAGTCTGGAACAGACCGAAGGCATATCCGATCAAGAGTACAATCAAACGAACCATAGCTTTTCCTCCTCCCAAAGCGAAGTTTTGTACGCTGACTTATTGTTCTCGGACCCGATTTTGTAATCTCGCTTCTTACGTCCTTCAGACATAAGAACCGAGAACAA
>CACZQS010000009.1 GCA_902783325.1 uncultured Lachnospiraceae bacterium | reverse complement strand
GAGGATCTTGCCCGCATCCCGGTCCGGGTCGAGCTGGCCTCCGAATTCCGCTACAGGAATATGCTTCTGGATCAGAATTCCCTTGTGATCGTAATCAGCCAGAGCGGTGAGACGGCCGATTCACTTGCTGCTTTAAGGGAAGCAAAAAAAGCAGGGATCCGCACCCTCGGCATCGTAAATGTCGTCGGCAGCTCCATCGCGCGCGAGGCGGACAACGTGTTCTACACGCTGGCCGGCCCGGAGATCGCGGTCGCGACGACGAAAGCCTACAGCACGCAGCTGATTGCCGTCTACCTGCTGGCACTGAAATTCGCGCTTGTGCGGGAATGTCTTGCCAAGGAGGAGGTATCGGCCATGATCGAAGAGCTCCTCACGATCCCCGACAAGATTACCCGCATTCTCGATGACAAGGAGCGGATTCAGTGGTTCGCCTCCAAGTATTCCAATGCAAAGGATGTCTTCCAGATCGGCAGGGGCCTCGATTATGCCATCTGTCTGGAGGGCAGCCTCAAGATGAAGGAGATCAGCTACATTCACTCAGAGGCCTACGCGGCCGGAGAGCTGAAGCACGGAACAATCAGCCTGATCGAGGACGGAACGCTCGTGATCGGGGTGCTGACCCAGAAGAGACTTTTCGAAAAAACACTGAGCAATATGGTTGAGGTCCGGAGCCGCGGCGCTTACCTCATGGGATTGACCTCCTACGGCAATTACAGCGTCGAAGACACGGCGGACTTCACGGTTTATATCCCCAAGACCGATGAGCATTTCACGACTTCTCTTGCCGTGATTCCGCTGCAGCTGATGGGGTACTACCTCTCCGTGGCAAGAGGGCTCGATGTTGACAAACCGCGGAATCTCGCGAAATCCGTGACCGTCGAATAAAACATAATTGCTTTTTTCGAATTCCTGATATATACTATCGTGTAATATATCAATGGCGATATGAATTAATTGTTTGTTCCATACTGATTAAGGGAAGCAAAGGCGCTTCGGGTTAGGGATAACCTGGAGTGCCTTTTTTTACACACAAAAGGAGGGACCGCCATGTCTGTGTCATTCAACAGAATCAGGAAGGAAGGCCTCTATGATCCGGCTTTCGAACATGACAACTGCGGAATCGGGGCTATCATAGATATTGAAGGCCGGAAGAGCCATCAGCTTGTCTGTGATGCCCTGTCCATTGTTGAGCATCTGGAGCACAGGGCCGGAAAGGACGCGGAAGGGAAGACGGGAGACGGCGTAGGTATCCTGACCCAGATTCCGCATGCCTTGTTCTCAAAAGTGATGAGGCAGCAGGGGACAGAGCTTCCCGGCGAGAGACAATACGGTGTCGGCATGTTCTTTTTCCCGGGAGAGGATCTCGCGCGGAGACAGGCGCGGTCCATGTTTGAAATCATCACAAAGAAAGCGGGCCTTACCATTCTCGGATGGAGGGATGTCGCTTCGGATCCGTCTGTACTCGGGCGTCAGGCGAGGGAGTGCATGCCGACGATCTGTCAGGTCTTTATTGAAAGGCCCCCGGAAGTGACGGAGGATCTCGATTTTGACCGCATGCTGTACATCATCCGCCGGGAATTTGAGCAGAGCAATGTGGGAACATATATCCCGTCCCTCTCCTGCCGGACCATAGTGTATAAAGGCATGTTCCTGGTCAGACAGCTGAGGACTTTCTTCACGGACCTGATGGATCCGGATTATGCCTCTGCAATCGCCGTGGTGCATTCCCGCTTCTCGACCAATACCCTGCCGAGCTGGAACCGGGCCCATCCGAACCGGCTTATCGTTCACAACGGCGAGATCAACACGATCAGGGGAAATGCGGACAGGATGCTGGCCAGAGAAGAGACCATGCACACAGACCGTTTCTCCGAGGAGGACATGACGAAGGTACTGCCTGTCATTTCACAGAGCGGCTCCGATTCCGCCATGCTGGACAACACCCTGGAATTCCTTTCCATGAGCGGCATACCGCTCCCGCTCGCCGCATTGATCCTGCTCCCGGAGCCCTGGTCCCACAATGAAACACTGTCCCGGGAAGAGCGGGATTTCTATCAGTACTACGCGACGATGATGGAACCGTGGGACGGCCCGGCCTCCATCCTCTTCTCGGACGGCGATGTCATGGGCGCAATCCTTGACCGGAACGGCCTTCGTCCGTCCCGCTATTATGTGATGGATGACGGAAGACTGATCCTGTCGTCAGAGGTCGGTGTTCTGCCTCTTGATGAAAAGCACATCCTGAAAAAAGAACGTCTCCATCCGGGCAAAATCCTGCTCGCGGACACGAAAAAGAAAAAGATCTTCTATGATGATGAGATCAAGGAGGAGTACGCGAAAGCCTGTCCTTTCGGGGAGTGGCTGGATGCACATCTTCTGCGGCTGGAGGACCAGAAAATCCCGAACAGGAGAGTCCCTTCTCTTGCCGGAGACGAGCGCAGACAGCTGCAGAAAGCATTCGGGTATACCTGGGAAAACTATCACGACGGCATTTTGTCCATGGCGCTTACCGGCTCCGAACAGATCGGCTCCATGGGCGTGGACACGCCTCTCGCCGTACTGTCCGACCGCTACCAGCCTCTGTTCTACTACTTTAAACAGCTCTTTGCACAGGTGACCAACCCTCCGATCGACGCACAGCGGGAGGAAATCGTCACCTCAAGGACCGTTTATCTGGGCAAGAACGGAAATCTTCTGGAGCAGAAAGCGGAAAACTGCCATGTGCTGAAGATCGAGAATCCGATTCTGTCGGACCTGGACCTGCTGAAGATCGAAGGACTTGCGGCAGAAGGATTCCGCGTGGCAAAGGTCAGTATTCTGTTCTATAAGGGCACACCTATGCAGCGGGTGCTCAGCCACCTGTTTGTTGAGGTGGATAAGGCTTACCGTCAGGGAGCCAATATCCTGATCCTCACGGACAGGGGCGTGGATGAGAACCATGTGGCGATCCCCTCCCTCCTTGCCGTCGCCGCAGTGCACAAGCATCTGGTAGATACAAGAAAATGTACGGCGATGTCCCTGGTGCTGGAATCCGGCGAACCCAGGGAAGTGCACCATTTTGCCACATTGCTCGGCTACGGTGCCTCCGCGGTCAACCCTTACCTGGCACATGCCACGATCGCGGAATTAATTGAGGATGAGCTCCTCGACAAAGATTATTATGCGGCTGTCGACGATTATGACCAGGCTGTTCTGTTCGGAATTGTTAAGATCGCCTCCAAGATGGGAATTTCAACAATCCAGTCCTATCAGGGAAGCAAGATCTTTGAGGCTGTCGGCATTTCCGAAGAGGTGATCCGAGACTATTTCACGGGCACAGTAAGCCGTGTCGGCGGCATCACCCTGGATGATATCGGAAGGACTTGTGACGAACAGCACAGCCGGGCCTTCGATCCGCTGGGACTTGCCGTGAATCTGGAGCTGACGGCAGAGGGCCGCCACAAGCAAAGAAGCCAGGGAGAGCACCACAGATATAATCCGCAGACGATCCACATGCTCCAGAGTGCGGCAAGAGAAGGCAGCTACGAGAAGTTTAAGCTGTATACGGAGATGGTCAACGCGGAGAATACCGGATATCTTCGCAGCCTGCTTGCTTTCTCAATGCCGGATGAGGGAGTTCCGCTCGAGGAAGTGGAGTGCGAAGAGGCCATCATGAGGCGCTTCAAGACCGGAGCGATGTCTTACGGTTCGATCTCTGAGGAGGCCCACGAGACACTTGCGATTGCCATGAATCATCTGCACGGAAAGTCCAACAGCGGAGAAGGCGGAGAAAGCGAGGAACGGATTCTTTCGGCAGGGACGGATAATGACCGGAGCTCCGCCATCAAGCAGGTGGCAAGCGCCAGGTTCGGCGTGACCAGCCGCTATCTGGTGAGCGCAAAGGAGATTCAGATCAAAATGGCGCAGGGCGCAAAGCCCGGTGAAGGCGGTCACCTGCCCGGAAGGAAGGTGTATCCGTGGATAGCAAAGACGCGCCATTCCACACCCGGCGTCAGCCTGATCTCACCGCCTCCGCACCATGACATTTATTCCATAGAGGATCTTGCGCAGCTCATCTATGACCTGAAGAACGCAAACAAAAATGCCCGCATCTCCGTGAAGCTTGTCTCGGAAGCAGGTGTGGGAACGGTTGCGGCCGGTGTGGCCAAAGCAGGTGCAGGCGTCATCCTGATCTCCGGATATGACGGGGGCACCGGGGCCGCGCCCCTCTCCTCAATTCACAACGCGGGACTTCCCTGGGAGCTCGGCCTGTCGGAGACACATCAGACACTGGTGGCGAACGGACTTCGAAACCGGGTGGTGATCGAGACCGACGGGAAGCTCATGAGCGGAAGAGACGTGGCGATCGCCGCCATCTTAGGCGCAGAGGAATTCGGATTTGCCACGGCTCCCCTTATCACGATGGGCTGTGTCATGATGCGGGAATGCCAGTCCGATACATGCCCGATGGGTGTCGCGACCCAGAACCCGGAGTTAAGGAAGCGGTTTTCCGGAAAGCCGGAATATGTGGAGAATTTCATGCACTTTATCGCGAGACAACTCCGCGAGATCATGGCTTCCCTCGGGGTCCGCTCCGTAGAGGAGCTCGTGGGAAGAACAGATCTCCTGAAGATCAGGCCGGATCTGTCCGCCCGTGAACAGCGGCTTGATCTGTCCCGGATCCTGATGAGTCCGGGTGAAGAAGACAGGGGACAGATGATTTTCCATCCGGAGAACGTGTACGATTTCCGCCTTCAGGACACAAAGGATGAGCAGCTGCTGACCTCAAAGGCGGTTGAAAAGTCGCTGGCGAAAGGGACAAAGTCGGAGCTCAGCATTCTTCTTGATAACAGGGACAGGACATTCGGCACACTTCTCGGCGCCCAGATGACAAGAGTGAGGCCCGAAGGATATCCGGAGGATACGATCACCGTGAACTGCACCGGCTCCGGCGGGCAGAGCTTCGGGGCTTTTATCCCGCAGGGTCTCACGCTTCACCTCACCGGTGACAGCAACGATTATTTCGGCAAGGGCCTGTCCGGCGGGAAGCTCATCATCCATGCTCCTGCCAATGCGGCTTATGATCCGCATCTGAATATCATCATAGGAAATGTGGCTCTTTACGGAGCGACCTCCGGAGAGGCATACATCTCCGGTATGGCCGGAGAGCGATTTGCGGTCCGGAATTCCGGAGCCACATGCGTCGTGGAAGGTGTGGGCGAACATGGCTGCGAGTATATGACAGGCGGCTGCGTCGTGGTCCTCGGCAGTGTGGGAAAGAACTTCGCTGCCGGCATGAGCGGGGGTATCGCATATGTCCTCGATGAAGAGAACAGGCTCTACAGAAACCTGAACCGGCAGCTTGTGAGCATGGAGGCACTTGAAACGAAGACGGACCGCGAGGAACTGCGCGCTCTGATCAGGAGGCATGTGCAGTACACCGGTTCCGGAAAAGGGCGCGATATATTGGAGCATTTTGACGAGTACATCCCGCATTTCAAAAAAATTATACCGGTTGACTACAAGAAAATCCTGAAGCTGATTGCTCAAAGCGAAGAAAAAGGTGCTGATCCGGAGACGGCAAAAATCGAAGCTTTCCGCGCATTTGTCGGGGACTGAATTTTTAAGAGGAGATTCATTATGGGAAAAGCAGGCGGATTCTTAGAGTATGACAGGAAAGACGGTCCTGTAAGACAGGAAGCGGAACGCATCGGGGATTTCCGGGAGTTCCATATGTCTCTGCCCGCAAAGGAGCAGAAGAACCAGGCTGCACGGTGCATGGACTGCGGCATTCCTTTCTGCCAGGGCGGAGGAATGATCAGCGGTATGGCTTCGGGATGCCCTCTCCATAATCTCGTGCCGGAAATCAACGATCTGGTGTACAGGGGACGGATGGCGGAAGCCTATAAGAGACTGAGCATCACGCACAGTTTCCCTGAATTTACCTGCCGCGTCTGTCCGGCTCTGTGTGAGGCGGCCTGTACCTGCGGCCTCCACGACGCCCCCGTGGCGACGAAAGAAAACGAGAAAGCAGTGATCGAATATGCTTTTGCAAACGGCATTGCCGAAGAAATCATTCCTAAGGTAAGAACCGGGAAAAAGGTAGCCGTCGTCGGAAGCGGGCCGTCCGGACTTGCTGCTGCGCAGCTGCTGAATATGCGGGGGCATGAGGTCACCGTATTTGAGAGAAAAGACCGCATAGGCGGACTCCTCCGCTACGGGATTCCGAATATGAAGCTGGACAAATCCGTGATCGACAGGCGGGTCCGCCTTATGGAAAAGGCCGGCGTTCACTTTGTCGTGAACGCGGATGTGGGAAGGACCGTAAATGCCGCTGATCTCGAGAAGGACTTTGACGCCGTGATTCTGGCATGCGGCGCCTCCAGGCCCAGGGACATCCAGGCCCCGGGAAGAGACGCGGAGGGAATCTTCTTTGCGGTGGATTTTCTTGGACGTGTCACAAAATGGCTGCTTGACAACGCCGCTGAGAATAAGATAATAACGGAGACAGCAGCCGGTCCCGATGACGGGGCCTCGCCCCTTGATCTGGTGAAGGGCAGGGATGTCGTCGTCATAGGCGGCGGCGACACGGGCAATGACTGTGTGGGA
Source organism: uncultured Lachnospiraceae bacterium (assembly GCA_902783325.1). Taxonomy (GTDB): domain Bacteria; phylum Bacillota; class Clostridia; order Lachnospirales; family Lachnospiraceae; genus Chordicoccus. The sequence continues at coordinate 4,294 of CACZQS010000009.1, read as the reverse complement.
AGCACCATCCGTCTCGGGGCAAAAAGCGTCACCCAGCTGGAGATGATGCCGATGCCGCCCGAAAAGCGGCTTCCTTCAAATCCCTGGCCGGAATGGCCGCGGATTCTGAAAACGGACTACGGTCAGGAAGAAGCCATCTGGAAATTCGGTTCGGATCCGAGAATCTACCAGACCACCGTAAAGGAATTTGTAAAAGACAAGAAAGGCCGCCTGAAGGAACTGATTCTCATTTCCCTCAAGCCCGAAAAGGATGAGAAGACAGGAAGAATCCGGATGGTCCCGATCGAGGGATCGGAAAAAAAGATCCCGGCGCAGCTCGTGCTGATCGCGGCCGGCTTCCTGGGAAGTGAGCCCTATGTGACGGAGAGCTTCGGGGTCGAAACGGACGCGCGGACCAATGTGAAGACGCGGCCGGGAGAATATGCTTCCACGAAGAGCAGGGTCTACACGGCCGGGGACATGCACCGCGGACAGTCCCTGGTGGTATGGGCCATCACGGAGGGCCGGAATGCGGCGCGGGAAGTGGACCGGGACCTGATGGGATACACAAACCTGTAACAGCACGAACTCTCACATAAAACAGGAGCCGATGGATATGCAGTATACAGTAGATGAGGTCATGAAATATATAGAGGAAGAAGACGCAAAGTTTATCCGTCTTGCTTTCCCGGATGCATTCGGCGCGCAGAAGAACATCGCGGTTATGCCGGGCATCCTCAAGAATGCTTTTGAGGAAGGGATTCCGGTCAATGCCCGCCAGATCGCCGGATTTGAGGATTGTCCTTATGCGGCATTATATCTCCGCCCGGATGCCTCCACCCTCTCGGTTCTGCCATGGCGGCCGGACAGCGGCAGAGTGCTCCGGATGCTGTGTATGCTGTATACGCCGGACGGAGAGATCTACAGGTCAGATACGCGGGGAATCCTGAAAGCGGCTGAGGCCGAAGCAAAGAAGGCCGGCATTTCGTTCCGTTTCGGAAATGAGACAGAGTTTTACCTCTTCCTCAAGGATGAAGAGGGGAAACCGACAAGAATTCCGTTTGATGAGGCGGCTTATATGGATATCGCGCCGGCCGACCGGTGCGAAAATATCCGGAGAGAGATCTGTCTGACGATTGAGAGAATGGGGCTGACACCTGAGCGGTCACACCACGAAAGCGGCCCCGGACAGAATGAAATTGATTTTCATCACGGAAAGCCGCTGAAGGCTGCCGACCAGATGACGACATTCAAGATGGTGGTGAGGACTGTGGCAGACCGGTACGGCCTCGCGGCGGATTTCTCCCCGATGCCTCTTCCGGGCAAGCCCGGAAACGGCTATCACATCAATCTCTACGCTTTGGATGCAGACGGAAATGACGCCGCAAGGATGGCTGCCGCCGGAATCCTTGAGAAGATCCGGGACATCACCATTTTCCTGAATCCCACAGATGCTTCCTACGCAAGACTGGGAAGCAGCAGCGCACCGGACAGGGTCAACTGGTCGGAAGAGGGAAAGTCGGAGCTTCTTTATATTGATGATTTTCAGGGCAGAATTCGGGCAGAGCTCCGCTCGCCGGATGCCACGAGCAATCCCTATCTGGTCTATGCCCTTCTCATCCGGGCCGGGCTCTACGGAATCAGGAACAAGCTCACTCTGTCCGAGGAGATGAATGAGAAAGGACTGTTTCTCCCGGGTTCGAGAAAAGAAGCCGCTGCCTGTGCAAAAAAGAGCGCATTTGTGAAAGAGCTGATACCCGAGGAGATCATAAAAGTATATGCCGGAACTTGACCGAAGGAGGTAACTATGCCAAAGTATGAAGGCTTCGGGCATTCCGTCCTCATTATTTCCGCATCAGAAGCATTCGACACGGCAGTCCGGAAATCCCTGCGCGGGTTCGCGTCCATTGAGAGCAGGAAGCATGCGGCTTCGGCGAGGCGTTACCTGCTGGAGAGATATTATGACCTGATCGTGATCAATGCTCCTCTTCCGGATGAGTCGGGGGAACAGCTTGCCAAAGACATCGCGGAGAGCGGCCGCGCTTCCGTCCTTATGGCTGTGCCCTCTGAAGTATACGGGGATGCCCTGGAGCATGTCTCGGATTATGGAATCCTCGTGATCTCAAAGCCGGTCAGTGCCGGTCTCCTGGACAAGGCCCTGCGCTTCCTGACGGCCTTCCAGAACAGGGTCCAGAAGGTTGAGCGGCAGGTCCTTGCGGCCGAGGAGAAACTCCAGGAACTCCGCATTGTCACCAAAGCCAAGTTCTATCTTGTCGAAAATGAACACCTGACAGAAGACGAAGCGCACCGGAAGATCGGAAAGCTCGCGATGAACCACGGTGTCTCCAGAAAAATCATAGCGGAAAGAATTATTGAATCTTATGAAGAATAGGTATCAGGCGCCGGTCCTTTTATAGATGATCATTTCCACATCCCAGCCTTTTATGCTGACCTTGACCTCATCCGCCAGATTCGAGACAACAGATTTTTCCAGTTCGTCCCATGCCTCGGCGGCGCCCTCCTGTTCCTGTTCCAGGTCTTCCTTCACCTGCTTCCGGTATGAATTCATCGACCAGGTGAGCATCGTATTTGACGAATCCGGATGCACCGGTACGGGTGCGCTTGCCCAGTCCATGGGATCAAAGAAGGCGCGGATCCTGCCCATGATACCCTTTGCCGCTTCATTTTTGCCGCTGGTGGAAGCAGCCAGCAGCTTCTCCTCTTTATCGAAATCCATCTGCGTCTTCACCTGCAGGTGCAGCTGGAATACATTTTCCTGATCCTCAATCCAGAAACGACCTTCTTTCTCTCCCGTAATGGAACGCATCATGCCGAGCATTTCTTCAGTCAGCAGCCTCAGATGCAGCGCGGCCTTCGGCGGGAGGGCTTTATACTGCGCCGTCTTTTCCGCCTGGGCAAGAGCCTCTTCCATTCCTTTGCCGTCATTTGAAATGATGATGATATCAGACTTCATTTTCTAACCTCCTCCGGTTTTTCCTCACTGCCGGGATAATAATTCTGTCATAACAATGATCTGTAAATGTAACTATTCACCTGTAAAAATATATGCGAGCACCTGTGCCGGAGTCATGCCGCGGACTCCCTCCGGATCCTTCAGTATTCCCTTCTCCGTGTCCCAGGAAAACCTTCCGGCGTCCTTATGCTCCGCAGAGAAATAGGTTTCCGGATCGGCCAGCTTAACCGGATATCTCTCATACCATTCCGGGTAATACTCTGCCATATACCGGTCTGCAAGCCGGTATGCCTCACAGCCCTCGGAAAGACCGACAGCGCTCAGCTCCACTCCTCCTCCGGGCTGGAAAGTGCGGCTCAGGGCAGGAGTGCTGTGAAGGATGACGGCGCTGCCGTCGCCGCATGTTCCGAGGTTCATCCAGACGTGACCGCCGGTGCTCATGATATCGCCCGGCTTCATCTCAAATCCGCGCCTCAAAACCGGAGAAATGAATTCGTGCGTATAGTCTCCGAATCCTTTCCGGGAAAGCATCTTTGCAAATCCGGAAGAACATGTCACATAGCCTTCCCTCCCGCTGCTGGTCTCTATTGTATTGTACAGGGTCCACCCGAGAAATCCGGAACAGTCAAGCCCTGCATAATAGTATTCATTGTATCCGCCATAGGGATAATAGCTTGCTGTGGGATCCGAAGCGCTCTCGTCCCCGTTCTTTGACTTATATGTGAAGTTTTCATCCTGCCCACGGAAAAAGCGCACCCAGTCCGGAGAAACACCGATTGATCTTGCCTGTACGGAAGCTCCCTCATCCTGCCAGTTCCATCCTCCGCCGTAGATATACAGCGTTGTTCCTGCGGGTTCCATCGCGGTTTTCAGGAGATTGCCGATCGTCCTCTTTCCGGGAATGCCGCTTACCGCAGGAACAAAGACCGGCTTCTCCTCTTCGCGGAGCTCCTCGGCCGCCGCCACGGTTTCGCCCTCCAGAATGATCTCGTATCTGTATTGCTCCTTCAGCCTGTTCTGAATGGGATATTCATATCTGCCGTTCTCTTTGCGCGTCCCCGGATCAATTCTGAGTGAGATTTCTCTTCCTTCAGCCAGGAACCGGTATCTGAAATCCCTGATTGTGTCCTTGTTGACTTCCGCGGAGCCATAGTTTTCTACGCCCAGGTAGACTGCCTCAAGCCGCCTTTCATGTGATGGGATCATAGTTCGCCTCTCTTTTAAGTCTTTCCGTCCGTCTCCGGCTTCGGCGCCGGATCTCTCATCTTCGACAGTCCTTTCTTCCTGAGCAGGTAAGGGCTGTCAGAGTGTAGACCTGGATAATTACTCCAATTCTGCGTT
>CACZQS010000008.1 GCA_902783325.1 uncultured Lachnospiraceae bacterium | reverse complement strand
TCGCGGCGGTGATCATTGTGCTCACGAACAGGGAGATGTTCTTTGAAACCCGCCATGTCGGCCGCCTGCTGGAGACGCGGTATGCGTGAACGAGGGAAACGATCCCGGCATCAAATATATTCGCGGTGTTCGGTCATTGTGACAGATGGCGTTGTTCTTGTCATGTTTCGATTCATTTTTGGCCTTTATCTCTTGACTTTACAGACAGCATTAATAAAAATATCGACAAATCCAGATTGCGATTCTGGATTTGTCGATATTTTTTGCTTTGGTGGTCGTTATGATATCTATCAAATCGAAGAGGCCGTGCGGAAGGGGGACCTTAAAGACGGTTGATTTCCGCCTCAACGATACAGATGATTCTCAGGATCTCTTCAAATGCGGGTTTCTCTCCGAAAATCATATTTTTCATGTGCTCATAGTCTGTTTTCAGAGCGGGGAGGCAGTCCTCCGGTGGAAGGAGACGGAGGGTTCCGGGCCTTGCCAGCTCATAGTGAGCGGAGCCGGCAGGATAGAAGCGATCTTTGAAGGCAACTACCTGCCGCAGCAGATCCGGATCCCGATAGGCAGCGGTCTTTACCGGACTTTGCGCCATGCACCACAAATCATAGTAATGCCGGGAATAGCGGGGCGGGATCTTCCCGTTGGTACGGAAGGCCTCCTTATGCAGAATCGTGGCCTTTTCCCAAAAAGTGCGCTCCGGCGACACGGTGCGAAGCAAGATCGCCGGCTGGTGGAAGATCTGCGGATACTGTTCGGCAGCAAAGGAGCTGATCATGGCCTCCTGTGTCGGAGTCCAGGCAGCCAGCGCGCCGATCTCCAAACGAATGATCGGAAGAATGGCTCCTTCGGAGAACAGACGCGGGTACGCAAAACAGACTGTCTGCGGATCGGAGGAGTCAATATTGAGCTGAAAGTCATCCTCCAGCAGCTCGCGGAAGTCAGTCTCCAGCTTTGGAGAAAATTCCTCCGAGAGAAAAGTTTCAGTCCGGGCATTAACCGCCTTGTTGAATTTGTCCTGTTGATTCCTGCTGCGCTCAGCCCAAGGTTCGTCTTTTTCGCATCCAACCAGCCGCCAGTCCAGAATCAGGTCAATATCCTCGGAAAAGCGGTGGATCAGATTGAAGCATTTGGAAAGACTGGTGCCGCCCTTAAAGGCAAGATGCTCTTTCCAGGGAGAAACATGGAACAGATAATCCAGTGTCCAGCAGACCCAGAAGTCCTTTTCGATTACAGCCTCAGGCAGCGCCCTTTCCCTGGCTGTGATAAGAAACAGTTCTTCACGTGCTGAGCGATTTAAACTGGCAACATTCTTCATTGATCCGAGCCTCCGCAAATGTCCTTGATCGCCTCATAAATCCATGCTGTGACATAGCGGCTTTCCTGCAGGATCTGCCGCTTCTCCTCCTCGTCCAATCTGCCGGACAGATAGGAGATGATCTGCGAATCAATATTATCCCGTCCCAGTGCACGAAGCGCCTGAATGATCAGCGCGGTTGTTTCCGACACGCCGATGAGTTCACTTTTTCGGTCGGTGTGCTTGAACTGAATTCTGATCCCGTCTGCCTCGTAGGTCTTATATGGACCATCGCTTACATACAGCCAGACGGCTGGAATCTGGGTAGAAAGACCCAGCATATTCAGTGCCGTATCGCCGCAGGGGACAATGGTCCATCCAAAGTTTCTCGCGATTGCTTGTGCCACAGCGTTTTCTCTCGGAGGGACAGAACGGTTCAACAGGGAACTGAAACGCGGTTTCATATAGACGCCGCGCTTGACTTTCTCAATCGCTCCTTCTTCAAGCAAACGGCTCAGACACATGGTGATCCTGCGTGCTTCTGCAAGATCGGAGAAGTCTGCAGGAATAAAAACATCTCCCGGATTTGCCAGTTCAATTCTTGCTCGTACCTGTTTCAGAGTATCGGGTCGGTGCATATAACCACCTCGTTTCGTTGTAAATAATATATAGTTTTTACAACGAAAAGTCAATATTAACGTGCAGTTTATCGGCCATTAATCGTTCCTCAATGATGCCGGAAAAAGACAGCCACAACGAGAACGATTCTTTGGGACAACACTTTCAGGGTGTATTCACCTGAAACAGGCAATAACGAGCCGGACTGCAACGAAAAAACTTGCCATATTTCGCC
>CACZQS010000007.1 GCA_902783325.1 uncultured Lachnospiraceae bacterium | reverse complement strand
TTCTTTGAGGCCCTTCGTGATCTCCTTCGCCAGATCCCCTATAATCACATAGCGGTCGATCTTTAACGGGGCCGCATATTCCCCGACGGAGCGGTGCAGCTCCCTCTCGGTCTCGCCCAGCTCGCCCATGTCGCCGAGGATCGCCGTCGTGCCGCCTTCGATGTCGTGGAGAACGCTTAGGGAAGCCTTCATGGACATCGGGTTCGCGTTGTAGCAGTCGTCGATGAGGGTCGTGGCGGCGCCATTTACAATATTCAGGCGGCCGGAAAGCGGCTCCACGCTCTCGATGCCGGCTCTGATCTCCTCAAAGCTGAGCCCGTAGGCCGAGCCGACCGCCGCCGCGGCGAGCGCGTTCAGCACCATATGGGAGCCGGGAAGCGGAACGGTCACGTCGAAGGAATCGTCGTCGATGGAAATGGTGCACTTTGTCCCGTGAAGCCCGAGGGGCTTCAGGTTTTCCGCCTGGACGCGGCAGTGGGGGTTGAAGCCGTAGAAGACCGGCCTCTTGCCGTGCACATCCTGCACCTGCGCGAGCTTGTCGTCCTCGCCGTTTAAGATCACGGTGCCGTCGAGCTTTACGTAATCGAAGCATTCCGTCTTCGCCTTGAACACCCCGTCGCGGTCTTTGAGGAACTCCAGATGGCAGGTGCCGATGTTGGTGATGACCATCGTGTCCGGCTCGGCCGTCTCCGCGAGCCATGTCATTTCCCCGAAATGGCTTATGCCCATCTCCAGCACCGCGATCTCGTGCTCCTTGGTCATCCGGAAGATCATGAGGGGCAGGCCGACGTTGCTGTTGAGGTTCCCCTCCGTCTTCAGCACGCGGAACTTCTGCGCGAGCACGGCGGCGATCATCTCCTTCGTGCTGGTTTTGCCCACGGAGCCGGTGATTCCCACGACCGGGATGCCCATTTCCCGTCTGTAGAATCCCGCGATCTGCTGAAGCGCCTCCTCTGTATTCTTGACAAGAATATAGGGAAATGCCGACACGCCCTCCGCGCGGACGCTCAAAGTCACGAGCGCGCCGGCGGCCATCACGTCCGGGATGAAATCGTGTCCGTCCACGCGCGCGCCCTTGATCGGCACGTAGAGGCATCCCTCCGAAGCCGTCCTGCTGTCGGTCGTCACGGCCGTGATCTCCTTATCAAGAAGCTCCTTCGGTCCGTGGTAGCTTCCCCCGCACGCGGCGGCGATGTTGCGGATTGTCATGTTTTTCATAAGTTACTCCTTACAACTCGACAGACGGTCATAAGATGACAGCGGGGACTGTCCCTGTTGTCACCTTTGGGGTGCATGCGGTACATTCGCGCCCATAACCGCGAATAAGGTGACAATGGGGACTGTCCCCACTGTCATCTTCCATGCACCTCACTGTCACATATACTTCTTCATGGATACCTCAATCAGCTTCTCGCAAAGCGTCGGGTAATCCACCCCCAGCGCGGCCGCTTCCTGCGGAATCAGCGAAGTGGGCGTCATGCCGGGCAGCGTGTTGGCCTCCAGGCAGAAGATCTCGCCGTTGTCCCGCATCATGAAATCAAGCCTCCCGTAGCCGTCGAGGCAGAGGGCCTCATAGCCGATCTCCGCGTACTCCCGCATCCTTCTCGACAGCTCGCCGGGCAGGTCCGCGGGGCAGGTCTCGATCGTCGCGCCTGCGGTGTATTTGTTCTTATAGTCGTAGAATCCGTCGATGGGGTCGATCTCGATGACCGGCAGCGCCTCCCCGTCGATGACCCCGACGGAGAACTCGCGCCCCTCGATGTACTCCTCGACGATGATTTCATCCTCATAGGAAAATGCCATTTCCACCGCTTCTTCAAATTCCCGCTTGCTCGTGACGATATAGACTCCGACGGAGGATCCTCCGCAGCAGACCTTGATCACGGCGGGCAGCTCCATCCCGCGGATAATGAAATCCTCGTAAGTGCCGTCGCTCCGCTTCTTGACGGAAGGGTTCTTCTCCTCCGGCTTTTCCTTCTTTGCTCCCAGATAATTATCTTTCCGCACGGAATAACCCTTCGGCACCGGGACGTTGTGGTGGGCCAGCATCGTCTTCGCGATGCCCTTGTCCATCGCCATCGCGCTTCCGAGGTGGCCTGTGCCGGTGTAGCGGATGCGGCGGAGATCGAACGCGGCCTGGACCTTGCCGTTCTCGCCATTTTCCCCGTGAAGAGCCAGGAAGACGATGTCCGCCATCTTGCAGAGCTTCACGACGTTGGCGCCGAAGAAGGTCCTGCTCGGATTCGACAGGGCGCTCTCGATCATGGAGTCGCAGCTGTGGATGTAGCTCACGGCCTCATCCACATTGTAATCCTCCGGAAATGCGTTCATGAGGTCCGCATATTCGTTCCCGAAGAACACATCCAACAGGATGGCCTGGTGGCCTTTCTCTCTCAGCGCGCGGCACACGCCGCTCCCCGATACGATGGAGATGTCTCTCTCTGTCGACACGCCGCCGCATAATACTACGATCTTCAAGGTTAGTTCCCTCCTGCCTTTCTATTGCCGCTCTTTTTGGGAGTCTTTCTTCTGATCAGAGCGCTTCCCGCGAGGAATAAAACGGGCTTTCTTTACCAGGTGATTATGGTTGGTTCTTAGATCTATATACTCAGGGCGGACCTTGGAATACAGGATCCGCTGGCTCGAGTAGAGGCCGTTGTACCCCGAGCACGCGTAGCTCACGATGGAGGCCAGCGCAAAATACAGGATTCCGGCCCCGCCGAACACCTCCATCGCGAGGAAAATGGAGGCGATCACCGTGTTGGTCACGCCGGCGAACATTGCAACGAGTCCCACCGCCGCGCCGAAGGACGCCGGGATTCCGAGCAGGGGCCCGGCCACCGCGCCGAAGGTTGCGCCGATGAAGAAAGTCGGCACGATCTCGCCGCCTTTGAATCCCGCTCCGAGCGTAATCGCCGTAAACAGGATCTTCAGCAAAAATGCGTAAAAGGCGATGTGTTCTCCGGCCAGCGCTCTCGCGATGACCGCCCCGCCGGCGCCGTTGTAATCCCCGCTGCCCTCAAGGAGGGTCAGGGCGATGACGGCAAGGCCGCCGCACGCCGCGCGCACGTAGGGATTCTTCAGGTATTTTTTGAGGAGTCCCTCCGTCCCGTGCAGCACCGCGCAGAAGAGCACCGATACGAGGCCCGTGAGCGCGGCGAGGATGAGCACCCTCACAAAGTGATGGGTCAGGATCTCCGGCACCTCGACGGAAAACCGGAAGGCCTGCACCCCGAACAAGGTGGAGACGCGGAGCGAGGCGAGCGAGGCCAGGTAACAGGGCAGCAGCGCCACCTCGTAGAAGGTCCCCACGCTCAAAAACAAAATCACAAACATCGCCGCCGTGAGGGGCGTTCCGAAGATCGCCGAGAAAAATGCCGCCATCCCGGCCATCGTGGCAATCTTCATTTCACTCCTGTCGAGATGAAGGAGCATGCCGGTTTTGTTGCCGATGCTGCCGCCGATCTGGAGCGCCGCGCCTTCTCTGCCCGCGCTTCCGCCGGTCAGGTGCGTCAGAAGCGTGCCGGTGAAGATCGAGGGGAGGAGTCCGATCCGGATCTCATGGCCCTCGCGGGCCGCCTCGATGATCGTGTCCGTGGATGCGCCCTCCTGCCCGAGCATCCTGTACAGGAAGACGATCAGCAGGCCCGCCGCGGGCATGAAGAAAAGAAGCCAGGTGTGCGCTTCCCGGAAGGCGGTCACCCACATCACTCCGTTATAGAAGAGCGCTCCCGTAAATCCGCACACGATCCCGATGATCGCTGCGAGGATCACCCATTTTACCAGATACAGCAGATAGTGCCGGAGATACTCTCCGAAGCTCATGGGCTGCCTGTTCGCGGGCTGTTCGCCGTGTTCTTCCTGCTTTGGCATGTTCGGATGCCTGCCTCCGTCTGCATTTTTATAAATACATAAGTTATACTAGTTCACTTAATTATCTGCCGAGGCAGATGATTTAGTGAACTGCATATACAGCAACGGATGCCTGCCAATCGGCAGTG
>CACZQS010000006.1 GCA_902783325.1 uncultured Lachnospiraceae bacterium | reverse complement strand
TGACTGAGACTGATCTGAAGACTGAAGAAATCATTGACAATGAGGAAAAACTTGCCCTTAAGATGGCGGCCATGAAAGAGGCGCAGATGCAGTTTGCGCGCTATACGCAGGAGCAGGTGGACGTGATCTTCAAGGCGGCAGCGACTGCTGCGGACAAAGCCCGCATCCCTCTCGCAAAGATGGCTGTAGAGGAAACCGGCATGGGCGTTGTGGAAGATAAGGTTATCAAGAACCACTACGCCGCCGAGTATATTTACAACGCGTACAAAAACACAAAAACCTGCGGGGTAATCGAAGAAGATCCGGTATACGGAATTAAAAAAATCGCAGAGCCCATCGGGCTGATCGCGGCCGTTGTCCCTACCACGAATCCGACATCGACGGCTATATTCAAGTCGCTTCTTGCGCTCAAGACGAGAAATGCGATTATCTTCAGCCCGCATCCGAGAGCAAAGCGCTGCACGATTGCGGCGGCCAGGCTGGTTTTGGAAGCCGCAGTGAAAGCCGGGGCTCCCGAGGGGATCATCGGCTGGATAGACGAGCCGTCTCTCGCGATGACGAATCTGGTGATGAAGGAATCGGATATTATCCTTGCCACAGGCGGTCCGGGGATGGTCAAGGCTGCTTACTCCTCCGGAAAACCGGCTCTCGGCGTCGGCGCGGGCAACACCCCGGTAATCATTGATGTTTCGGCGGATGTGAAGCTGGCGGTCAGTTCCATCATTCATTCAAAGACGTTTGACAACGGGATGATCTGCGCGTCGGAGCAGTCGGTGACCGTACTTGACGGAATCTATGACGCCGTGAAGGCGGAATTCGCTTATCGCGGATGCTATTTCCTCAAAAAGAACGAGATCAAAAAGCTTCGGAAAACGATCCTGATCAATGGCTCCGTGAATGCGAAGATTGTCGGCCAGAGCGCCTATACGATCGCCCAGATGGCAGGTGTTGACGTGCCGAAGAATACAAAGATCCTGATCGGAGAAGTGGAATCTGTCGATATAAGTGAAGAATTTGCCCATGAGAAGCTCTCCCCCGTGCTCGCCATGTACAGGGCGAAGGATTTTGACGAGGCAATCGAAAAAGCGGAGCGGCTCGTGGCGGACGGCGGCTACGGCCACACAGCATCGCTCTTTATCAATCCTGCGGAAACTGAGAAGATGGCAAAGCATGCGGAAGCCATGAAGACCTGCCGCATCGTGATCAACACGCCCTCTTCCCACGGAGGGATCGGCGATCTCTATAATTTCCGCCTTCCCCCGTCCCTGACTCTGGGATGCGGAAGCTGGGGCGGCAATTCTGTCTCGGAGAATGTGGGAGTGAAGCACCTGATCAACATCAAGACGGTGGCGGAGAGGAGAGAAAATATGCTTTGGCTGAGAACGCCGGAAAAGATCTACTTCAAGAGGGGCTGCACGCCGGTTGCGCTCGATGAACTCGGAAACGTGATGGGCAAGAAACGGGCCTTTATCGTGACAGATTCTTTCCTGTATAAAAACGGCTATACAAAACCTATTGAAGCGAAGCTGGACCAGATGGGAATCGCGCACAGTGCATTTTCCGACGTGGAGCCGGATCCGTCACTTGCATCGGCCCGCGCCGGAGCCAGGGCGATGACGGCGTTTGAGCCGGATGTGATCATAGCCATCGGCGGCGGGAGCGCCATGGACGCGGCAAAGATCATGTGGGTTCTTTACGAGAACCCGGATGCTCCGTTTGATGATATGGCAATGGATTTCATGGATATCCGCAAACGCATCTATGAATTCCCGAAGATGGGCAAAAAGGCTTATTTTGTAGCGATTCCCACGTCTTCCGGAACCGGTTCCGAAGTGACGCCCTTTGCCATCATCACCGATAAGGAAACCGGCATAAAGTGGCCGCTTGCCGATTACGAACTCATGCCGAATATGGCGATCGTGGACACAGACAACATGATGAGCGCTCCGAAAGGCCTGACCTGCGCATCCGGCATCGATGTCATGACCCATGCGATCGAGTCCTATGTATCCGTCATGGCGTCTGACTTTACGGAGCCGCTGTCGCTGAAAGCGATCAAGCTGGTTTTCGATTATCTGCCGCGCGCGTATAAGGACGGAAGCGACGCGGAAGCCCGTGACCATATGGCCAATGCGTCATGCATCGCGGGAATGGCATTTGCCAACGCCTTCCTCGGCCTCAACCATTCCATGGCACATAAACTCGGCGCCTATCATCATCTGCCCCACGGCATCGCAAATGCTGTGATCCTGACGGAGGTCATGCGCTATAACAGTGCGGAGGCACCGGTGAAGATGGGATCATTTTCCCAGTATCCGTATCCGAATGCGCTGGCAAGGTATGCAGAGATCGGACGTTTTGTTGGACTTACCGGCAAGGATGATCAGGAGGTATTCGAGAAGCTGATTGCGAAGCTTGAGGACCTCATGAGAGAGATTGAGATCAAACCGTCCATCCGGGCTTACGGGATTAAGGAGGAGGACTTCCTCGCAACTCTCGACGAGATGACGGAAAATGCATTCAATGACCAGTGTACCGGCGCGAATCCCCGCTATCCGCTGATGAGCGAGATTAAGGAACTGTACCTGCAGTGCTATTACAAAAACGCGGAGCAGCGTTAAACAGGTGCATATTTGCATAAAAGGGGGACATGGAAGATGGAAGAAAGAACGATTTTAACTGAAAAATCCTATAAGACCGTTTATCGGGACGGAAATGTCGTGATAAAGGAATTCGCGGCGTCCCACCCGAAGTCGAATGTGTTCAATGAAGCGTATATCCACTCGGTGGCAGAAGAAGCCGGGGTTCCGGTGCCGGCGGTGCTGGGGGTAGAACCCAGGAACGGAGGCTGGGCAATCCGAATGGAATATATAAATGGGAAGACTTTTGGAGACCTGATGAAGGAGCAGCCGGAAAAAGAGGATGAGCTGCTGGAAAAGTTTATTGATATCCAGATAGAAGTGGAAGGCCGCCGGACTCCGAAGCTTCGCAATACCCGGTATAAGATGGCGGAAATCATTAATGGTCTGTCCGAGATCGATGCGAGTACCCGCTATGAGCTGCTGCAGAGGCTTCATGGCATGAAGCGCCACACGAAGCTGTGCCACGGTGATTTTGTGCCCTCGAATGTGGTCATCAGGGAGGACGGGTCCTACTGCATTCTGGACTGGGCCCACGCGACAAGCGGCAACGCCGGGGCGGATGCGGCGTTTTCCTATCTGCGGCTGACATTGGACAATCCGGAGCTGGCAGAGAAATATCTGAGGCTCTACAGCAGGAAGGCCGATATGCCGATTCAGTATATCCAGCAGTGGATGCCCATCGTGGCAGCGGCCCATCTGGTGAAACACAGCGGATCGGAGAGGGAACTCCTTGAGCAGTGGATCAGCGTCGCGGAATATCAATGATTAAAATGTCATAAGATCGAATTCAACACATTCTAAGCATTAATAAATGCAAATATTAATGAGAAAACAAAAACTCCGGACAAGCCGGAGTTTTTGCTTTTAAAATTACCTTGTAACGATATCCACAGGAACATTGAAGATCTTCGCGACCTTCACAATAGTGTCAATATGGCGGCCGATAGCGGCGGCCATATGGTGGGTCGGACCTGCTTCGCTCCAGCGGTTGCAGAATTCGCGGGCGCCGCAGCTGAAACGGGTTCTCATATTGGTGTCGCCGAACATAAAGATCGGACCCTCTTCGTTGACGCCCTCGGCCGCGACGAATTTGAAGTGACCGTCTTTGTCCTGGGTGATTCCCAGATAGGTGATATCACCTGCGGGAGGATAGAACTGCGTGAGATATCCCCCTCCGGCCTTGCCGTGGAAGACCGGCACGATCTTCATGGTCGGCTTTCTGGCAACGGAGATATCCGCGTCGCCTGAGCCGCTGTGTCCGATGATGCAGATGTCCTCGTTGAAATCGATGGAATACATCTCGCTGAGCTGCCCGGTGCCGGAGATGGTCTTCAGGATACTCATCGCCATCGCCACTTTGATATCGCCTTCGACTGCGCAGGCCGTTCCCTGTTTGATCAGCATGGAAAATGCCGGAATCAGCATGCTGTCCAGTTTGCCCGCGATTCCCTGTGCGAAACCGTCATAATGAGAAGCGACAAAGCCGAGCTGTTCGTCCTTTACCCACTGCTCGAAAGCGACAACATATTTTGCCATATCCCAGACCTTCCCGACAGTTCCTCCGCCCTCGATCTCGAAGGTGTCAAGGATGTCCTCCGACTTCCCGCGGATCGCCGCCTCGTCCGTGATATCGTCGGCGATGGCCCACATCTTCTCCCAGTCAAACTGCTTTGTGTAGAGCCACATTCTGTGGTAGAGGTTGGTCTCGTCGATATAGAGGTCCATCATACCCGGATAAGGGCGGCCGATCTGTGCGAGATTCGTGTCACGGAAACGGCGCCGGACCTGAGCGGCGCGGCACCAGTCTTCGATCTCTTTTTGGACATACGGATCTCCGCCTTCTTCCACACCGGTGATCACGGCATGCCTCTTGCCGGCTCTCTCCAGGTCCGCGACCATCTCCCCGACGGCGCCGCAGGCATAGAGCTCGCCGAGCCAGACGGCGGTATCTGTGTTTGCGTAATCCGGGGCCTTTAGCTTCTGGATATTCACAAGTACGACAGGCACATCGAGATCTCTCACGGCCGGGAGCATGTTGTAGGACGTAGCGTATGTCAGGAGCTGGAGGATTACCAGGTCCACGTCAGCCGCGCGGAACTTGTCGCCCGCCGCCTGGGAGAGCTCCTTGGTGGTTACGATCCCGCCGTCGATGAGCTCGACGCTGTCAGGAATTTTCTTCTTAAATGTCTCATACTGGGCCTCAAACTCCGGTACGAGGGACGGGAACTGGGGCAGATAGGCACCCAGTGCGACGGCAAATACACCGATCTTTGCTTTTGTATTAACTAACATAAAGCACCTCTCTCATTCGTTCTTATCGGAATCTGCCGGCACTTCCTGAAAGTCCTCCGGCGCCGCAGCTTCATCGGGCCCGTCTATTTTGATTTCGACAGCCTCACCCGTCTTCGCTTTGCCGCTCTCGTTCGTTTTCGTGCTCTGCAGGAGCTGCGAGAACACATTCTCGGCAGTCTCTTTCAGCTGCTGGACCGCCCCCTCCGCAGATTCTTTTAACTGCCGAATTGTCTGTTCCGAAGCGGCTTTGCCGTCAGGGAGCTGGCCGATCTTCGAGCCTTTCTTCTCATAGAGGTACTCCTCGCTGATCTCAATGCCGAAGGGCTCGTTGAGTTCACGGAACATCTCCGGCGTGATGGTGTTCATCTTATACGGGGAGATCGACATCACCTTTACCAGGATCTCTGCTGCTTTTTCAACTGTGTGCATGAGACCGAAGGCCAGGTCGAAATCCTTGCCGCAGCAGAATGCGCCGTGATGCGCCCAGACAGCGACGTCCTGATTCTTCATGATTTCCGCCGTCATCTCGCCGATCTGGCGGCCGCCGCAGACGACCCAGGGAACGATGCCGATTCCCTTCGGGAAGACCACTGCGCACTCGGTGATCATCTCGAAGATCTCTCTTGTGAATACTTTGCCGTCAAGCGGGAGTACGAAGGTCAGGGCGATGATGTTGGCCGGATGGCAGTGATAGACCACACGGATTTCCGGATCCCTTGCTTTGAGCACTTCGAGGTTGGCCAGATGCGTCGGCAGTTCGGAGGTTGGCATGCCGCCTTCCGTAAGTCCCCAAACGATGCGGTAGCGGTCGCCCTGCTCATTGAGCTCGATGATGCAGACGTTGACGGGCGGATCCAGTTCGATGTTGCGGAAATACTTGCCGGAGCCGCTGACCATGAAATATTCGCCGGCCAGTCCCGGGAATGCCGACTCATCGCCCTGCTGCCAGCCAATGACGCGCCATTCGCCTTCATAGCTGAAATCATCCTTGAGCTCCTCTACCTCTTCGGATTTCATGCGGTAGCTTAAGTTGCCGCCATTTCTCTCGTGCCAGTTCTGATTAAAGCCGTCCATGGCCATGCGGGCGTAGTTCTTCATCAGTTTGCTGTCGACTACTTTCATATCGTTCTTCCTCCTTTATTGCAGATGACCTGAATGATTTCATAAGAAAACCATAAGATGACCTGAACAGGTTCCTATATTTATTATATAAATTCCTGTTTTTTATGCAACGATTCGGGACTTCTTTTCTTGCAGACCGGAGAGAGGGTGGATTACAATGAATAGAGCAGTACATATTTCCTGTCGGGGAGAGGTGAATGTAATGGCTAAGAATAATAAATCATTGAGCAAAAAACAATCGCTGAGCAGAAAGAATATACTCCGTCTGGCTGTTCTGGGCGTGATTCTTTTTCTCGGAACGGGCATAGCCGGGGGCGTTCAGATGTATCGGCAGAGTCTGAATGTTTACCGGGAGTCCTCGAATTCTTATTGCAATATGCTCTACTATCAGATCGGCCTGCACGATATCAATGAGATTCTCAGCCACGAAAAGGATATCTGCGAAATCCAGGACGCCATGATAAAATTCCTGGAGGACAAATACGGAACGGGCAAAAGCTATAAAGAAATCTGTGACGAATTCGGCGAAGAGCGGATGCACGTTTACGAAGAATGGGGTGATATCGATAGCTTCGTAGTCGGGTTCGGCAACATATGTCGTGATATCCTGTATGCCTATGTGGTCATTCCCACAGAGGAAGACCTGATCTATGTGTGGGATTCGGAGCTCGGAGAAGGCGGAATGACGAATCCCTTTGAACATATTGCCTATACCGCGAAGGAGAAGGAACACATCATGGCGGCGATGAGAGGTGATGTGACAGAGGATTTCTTCACGGAGATCGTAGACGGAGAACTGCTGGGAACATCGCTGGTTCCGATCTGGGACTATGACGGAAAAATCCGCGCCGTGGCCGCCATAGATATTTCCATCAGCAGCATCCAATCTGCGTTTTTGAAGCTTCTTTTCAATATCGGCATTGTTGTCCTGCTGATCATGATCATCTCCATCACCATTTACCATCATATAGTCCAGAAGCAGATCATTGACCCCATTGTCACACTGACAGAAGAGGCGGACGGCCTGGTAAACAACCTGCAGAAGGAGGAAAGCGGGCCGCTTCATATAGATGTGCATACAGGGGATGAGATCGACGTGCTGGCCCGGTCATTTGAGGCTATGGACGCAAAGCTTTTGGATTACATCCGGGAAAATGCCGCCATTACGGCAGAGAAGGAGCGCATCGGAACCGAACTGGCTCTTGCCACCCGCATTCAGAAGGGAATGCTGCCCAGTATCTTCCCTGCATTTCCTGAAAGGAAGGAGTTCGATTTATATGCCTCTATGAGTCCGGCGAAGGAAGTGGGCGGCGACTTCTACGATTTCTTTATGATCGATCAGAATCATCTGGCGCTTGTCATAGCGGATGTGTCCGGAAAGGGAATACCGGCGGCACTTTTCATGATGATGTCCAAGATTATGGTGCAGAATTTCGCCCTGACTATGGATGGTCCCGCAGAGGTGCTTGAGAAGGTAAATGACCAGATCTGCAGGAATACGGGAGAGGAGATGTTTGTGACTGTGTGGCTCGGTGTACTGGACATTGAGACCGGGCTCCTGACAGCAGCCAACGCCGGACACGAATATCCGTTCCTGAAGACACCGGGCGGGGAATTCGAGCTGTTTAAGGACAAGCACGGTTTTGTGATCGGAGGTATGGAGGGCTTCCGGTACAAAGAATATCAGCTTCAGCTTCTGCCCGGTTCACGCCTGTTTGTCTACACGGACGGGCTTCCGGAAGCCACGGATAACATGAACCGGATGTTCGGAACTGAGAGAACACTGGAAGCTCTGAATGAAGTAAAGGAAGCGCCTGCCGCGGAGCTGCTGCGTCATGTCTCACACGCGGCAGCGGATTTTGCGGGAAGCGCGCCTCAGTTTGATGACACGACGATGCTCTGCCTGGATTATTTCGGTATAAGGTGAGAAGCCGGATAGAACATGTGGTTACAGATGTGAAAGGAAGACGATTTATGATGAAACAGGATTATGACGTAATCTGCATCGGAATGGCCCTGATCGATTCGATTATTAAGGGATTTGACCCGAATCCGGTCTCTGCCTCCGGATACCGTGCCGAATCCGGATCCCTGTTTGTCGGCGGGGAAGCTGTCAATGAAGCCGTCACGGCCGCAAAGCTGGGTTTGCGTGCGGCAATTCTGTGTTCTTTAGGCAGGGACGATGCCGGGGAGATGGTTCTTCATTCTCTGAAAGCTTACGGAGTGGACACTTCTCTGGTTGTCCGTTCCGACGGCCATCCGACACCGGTCACGACTATGTTTGTGCGCTCTGACGGCACGAGAAAATCCATCACGAACCACTCGCATGCCTACAATTTCCACCCTGAGCAGTATGTATCCGCCTTTGAAAGGGCAGGAGCCGTCATCCTGGGGTCGCTGTTTCGCGCTCCTTTTGATGATCCTGACGTCATCGAGGCAGTTCTGACTGCCGCGAAAAAGAACGGCCTGAAAGTGTTTGCCGATACGAAGCTCCCCAATTTCCGCACCCTGACGCTTGAAGATCTCCGCGGGGCGCTTCCTCTGATGGACTACATCACGCCGAATGAAGATGAGGCGAAGTATTATACAAAAAAAGAAACCCCTGAAGAGATGGCGGATGTGTTCCTGTCTTACGGAGTGCCGAATGTGATCATTAAGCTCGGCGGTAAGGGCTGCTTCTTTAAAAATGCCGGCACATCGTGCTTCCTTCCGGCCCTAAGTGTCCATGCGGTTGACGCGACCGGAGCAGGGGATCACTTTATTGCGGGGTTTGCCTCAGAGATACTCCGGGGCAATACACCGGAAGGCGCACTTCGCTTTGCAAATGCGTGCGGGGCCGTCTGCGCATCCTCCATGGGCGCCCTGACAGGACTTAAGAACAGGGAGCAGGTTATGAGTCTTCTCAGGTGAGAAACCTCCGGTCAGCTGACGGACAGGCCGGTCAGGTGCTTCGCGAAAAGAGCAGAAAAAGCCTTCGCCGGAGTTACCCGCATATGGCCCTCCGCATCGGAGAAAGAGGATTCCTCCCACAGGAAATCCCGGCCCTCACAGCCTTCTGCCAGTGACGAAGACGCGTAATCCAGAAATGAAAAGTGATGCTGATCAGCCAGTTTCGACATCTTATCGTGGGACTCCCGGTAAAAGGACTCATTGACCAGGTATGTGGACTCCGGGACCGGAGTCGTGACAACGACCAGATCGATGCCATTGCGCTCGCAATACTCCAGCAGTCTTTCAAATTGCTTCCATTGCTCTCTTTCCGTTTTTTCCGTCTCCGGGCCGTAGGAAAGAACAGGTATCTCGCGGGACCCGTTTGAGCTGTCCGCGATTGCGATCATTCCGTCCTCCTCGAAGGCCTGGACACTGTCCGTGAAGAGGGCGGTGCCGTAAGTGCGGTAGGAATCGCTCAGCTTCAATTCCGCCCTGCCGGACATCTCCTGAGTCTTTATGTCATAAAGAAACCATGGCATGAGCGCATAGCGGAGATCTGCTCCAAGACACAGGTCCCGAAAATAGGCGAGACTCACCGGAGACCATTCCATAACGCTCTGCAGATATCTCGCATTGGCATTCATGCTGTCGTGCCTGAGCCAATAGGAAGGGTCATATTCATAGATGACCCGCTCTGTGTTGTGATTTCGGCGGGCGTCCTTAAGCAGATAGTAATTGTCACAGGCGTACTGCCCTCCTGCCGCCCCGTTATAGCAGCTTCTCCCGGTCTCGGCCGTGAGAGCGGAAGGGTCGAGAGCTGATGCGCCGTGGGAAGAGCCGAGAATCAGATCCTGGATTTCATCTTCCTCAATATGGTGTACCTTCACTCTCGTAAACTGATAGGGGATGATCAGGAAGCAAAGAAGCGTGTTGATGGCAAGAAACAGACATATGCCGGCCGCACACGGCAGGATCTTCTTAAAAATTCGCATAGATAAATCCTCCCCCGTCACGGACTCCGAAAAATGCAGTCAAAAGAAACACGGCGATGATTCCCGCGATGAGCACCGCTGAAGGGAGGGAGGCCGCTGCTTTCAAAACATCCTTTTTCCGTTCTTTTAAGATACTGATCACAAGGACTATGATGCAGCCCGCCGCAATCGGAATAAATCTCGTGAGGCAGTAATGCGGGTTGCCCGGACTGATTACGGTGAGCGAAAAGAGCTTTCCGCTGAAAGAATCCTTGAACATCACCAGAGCCTGTCTGATGGAGCCGCTGCGGTCGAGGAACCAGCTGATATTTACCAGCACAAAGGTGCGGGCCATCCGGAATGCCTGGAAGGGAACGGACTGGTCCGTTATGCCGAAGCGCTTCTTCATGCGCCTGAAAGGTCCTGTCAGCATGCCGCTCACCGCGATGATAAGGCCGTGATACAGGCCGTATGCAAGAAAATGCAGCTCCGGTCCGTGCCAGACGCCTACCGCGAAGAAGACGATCAGGTTGGCCGCTCCGACAGGAACGGCTCTTCCCAGTTCCTTTCCGAACAGCTTCCGGCTTGTTTTGCGGAAACGGCTCATCCATGAGGACAGCGAGATCGGATAAAACAGGTAATCCTTCATCCATGTCCCGAGCGTGATGTGCCAGCGGTGCCAGAAATCCGTGAGGCTCTGGGCAAAATACGGCTGGCGGAAGTTCTCGGAAAGGTGGATTCCCATCATCTCCGCAATTCCGCAGGCAATATCGATTCCCCCCGAAAAATCCATATAGAGCTGGATGGAATACATCAGCACGCCCTGGAAGCCGAGGCATTTCAGTGACTGATACTGGTCAAAGATGCAGTTTACGTAGAGCGCGGCATTATCCGCGATCACCATTTTTTTAAAGAAGCCGTAAGAGATGCGTATGAGTCCTCTCCGGACGGCCTCGCCGCTGAAAGTGTTCGTTCCGGCAAGCTCCTTCGAGAGCACGGCATACCGTCCGATCGGTCCCTGCATCAGCTGCGGAAAGAAGCCCACAAACAGGAGGTAATGGCCGAAGTTCTTCTCCTCTTCGCACCGCTTCCAGTATACATCCAGCAGATATCCGACAGCCTGGAAGGTATAAAAGGAAATCCCGAGCGGGATGACAAACCGGGGAACCGGTATGGACCAGATCCGAAGGGAATTGAGGAGCGATACCACGAGAGGCGTGTACTTTAAAAATGCGAGAACGCCAAAATCCAGCACCAGCGGAATCACCACTGCAGCCTTATACCCGCGGGAAGCGTACCGCCCTCCCACATAAGTCGTCACAGCTGCAAAGAGCAGGTACAGTATGAGGAGAGGGCCTCCTGCCATATAATACAGGCAGGAGATGAGCAGCAGCCAAACGCGGCGGCATGAAGACGGAATGCAGTAGTACACGATGGTACATACTGCTGTCAGGATTAAAAATGCAAGAGACGTAAAGGGCATGGAAACAACCTCAAAGGTTCATCGGGGCTTATTTTTTAAGCCGCTGCACCATCGCATAGATCGCCTTCGCCGAATTGAAGTTGGCCGGCACGATCTCAACCGGAAGAATCCGGATGTCGTAGGTGTCCTCAAGCTCTCCTACGATTGAGATCACATCAAAGGAACTCAGGATTTCATCGTCGATCAGTGTCGTGCAGTTTTCATAGTCAGCATCAGGCTGGATCTCTTCAAGAATCTGGATTAATTCTTCCATAATTTAACTCCTCGGTTAAAACTTGTTTGCGTACTTCGATAATTGTGTCTTGTTTTGTCAGGTAAACGCGCGGCAGGTCCCTGCTTAAGAACAGGCTGATGCCTTCCGTGACGGAGTACGCTCCTGCGCGCTCAAATACCAGGACATCTCCTCCCTTCAGGCCGGATACAGGCAGATCCCGGATCAGGACATCGGCCGTGGTGCACAGGGAACCGCATACGGTCCGGTGATCATTGGCCTCAGCTCCTTCCGGGAGAGGGGTGATCCCTCCTTCTTTTCTTAAAAGAGACAGGTGCGGAATCTTCATCCCCATCATCTGTCCGTAATAATTGAGCTGATGAATTCCGCCGTCCACGATGCAGTATCCGGTTTCTCCGGTCTCTTTCAGATCGCTGACTTCTGTCAGGTAATATCCGCAATGGGCCGCCAGGAACCGCCCGATTTCAAGCGTGATCTGTCCCCGGTACCGCATGGCGTCAAGATCTTCCCGCAGGGATTCCAGAAGGACTTCATCCGGAGTCTCTTTATCGCTCGGGAAATACGATACCGGCAGGCCGGGACCGAATTCGAATTCCTGAAGGCAGTCCGTCCCGTATGCTCCCGAAGCGTGAAGCGCTGTCAGCAACTCGTCGGCCGCTGCGATTTCCTGGGAGATTCTGCGGGATTTTTTCTGCGTGCCGGAGAAAAACTGCAGACCACGGACCCGGACTTTTGTATAGTCCTCCCGTCTGCCGAGCAGCTCTTTTAAGGTTTTTTCATCCATCCCGAACTGGTTTCCCGAGGACAGTCTTAGAAGCACGTTGATCCGGCATCCTGCCTTTAAAGCCGCTTTGTTCAGCAGCGCCATCTGCAGCGGGGATTCCACTGTATAGACGGCTTTCTCTTTGTGGAACCGCACCTGTTCCGCGACGGAAGCTTCCTCTTTGTTTACGCCGGATATCACCATTTTATCCGAAGGGACATTTAATGCTCTGCAGATCCGGTCTTCTCCCGGAGAGCAGGCCTCAAATCCGTCGACAAGCGGACTTAAGGTCTCAACAAGGAAGGGGTTCGCTTTCACCGCAAAGACTATGCGTATGCGGTCCCCCAGGATCTTCCGGATGAGACGGACCCGGTCTTCCAGTTCGTCCAGGGAAAAGATATAGGCGGGCGTCACTGCTTTCTTAAGAATCTGTTCCTTTAACATCGATGCTCCTTATAGTCTTCCTCGAGGCGGCGTCTGTCTGTTTTCCCGTTCTTGTTCAAAGGGAGCTGATCCATGGGGACGAATACATTCGGAACCATATAATCGGGAATCATCGTTTTGAGACGGACCGCAAGCTCGCGCTTTGCCAGTCCTCCGGTATAGAAGGCCACGATCTTTCCGTCAATAAACTGGCAGCAGCTGCCGCTCACTTCCGCGACCGCGTTCATGGCCTGCTCGATCTCTCCGAGCTCGATGCGGTGGCCCATATGCTTGACCTGAAAATCCTTGCGGCCGATATAGACAAGATCTCCGCCTTCAAGGTATCTGGCCAGATCCCCGGTTCTGTAGATCGTCTCAGGGTAGTTTTTCTGTAGAGGATTCTGGACAAATGCCGCGGCCGTCGCCTCTGCATTTCTGTAATATCCGAGTGCCAGGGCCGTTCCGGCGACACAGATCTCCCCGTCTTTCCCGGGGTCTTCAATCAGATGATCCTCTTCGTCAAGAAGGAATACTTTCTCATTCGGGAACGGTCTTCCGATCGGAATCGATTCCGAGAGAGAAAACGGGCGGTCTATCCGGTACCACGTGCAGTTGCAGGTCACTTCTGTCGGTCCGTACACATTATAAAATTCAGCACCGGGCAATGCCTCCCTCCAGAGATTCAGGTGCTTTACCGGCATCACTTCCCCGGAAAAGATGACGCGCTTTACCTCATGGGGAATCTTATAGGAAAAGCCATGAAGCTTTGTCACCAGCGTCAGCGCCGACACGGCCCAGATCAGGGTGGTGACGGAATGATCCGTCAGATAATCCAGAAGCTGCGTGGGGATGGAAAAATAGCGCTGCGGGATAATCTGCACGGATGCACCTGTTTTGAGCCCGCTGTAAATATC
Source organism: uncultured Lachnospiraceae bacterium (assembly GCA_902783325.1). Classification (GTDB taxonomy): domain Bacteria; phylum Bacillota; class Clostridia; order Lachnospirales; family Lachnospiraceae; genus Chordicoccus. The sequence continues at coordinate 2,069 of CACZQS010000006.1, read as the reverse complement.
TTTCACGGAGACGTCGAAGTCCAGCGGCGCCTGATTGCCGAGCACGTCATGTTCCGTGATGCCGGTGATTTCCGTAAAGCATTCGATGAAGTCGATTACCGAGCGGTGGGAGACAACGACGCCCTTCGGCTGTCCTGTCGAGCCGGAAGTAAAGTTGACATACAGCGGATCCGTGTCTGCCGCCTGATTCCTTCGCTCCTCAAGCAGGGATTCGTCGATTTCAGAGGCAGAGAGCTCCTCATAATAAAGAATATGCGGCTGACCGCCGGGGACCGGCCCTTTTTTCCCTTCATCCGGCACGGTGAGGGATGTCACGATCCCGGCCGTCTCCCGGTCTGCAGCAAGAAAAGACGGATCCAGTGTATCCAATATTCTCTTAAGTCTCATCTCAGGCTGCTTCAGATCCATCATGGAATAAAAACAGCCGGCGTAAACGGACCCCATGAAGAGGCACACTGCTTTTACGCTCTTGGGAACGCAGACGGGGACGCAGCTGCGGGGAGGAAGGATGCGGGAGAGGGCGCTGCCGATTCTTTTGGCTCTTTCTTCCAAAAGACGGAACGTCACTGCCTCATCAGGATCCGCAAAGGCAATTTTGTCCGGAAAGCGTCCTGATGCCTCCTCCAGGTATTCAAGAACCGAATATCGTTTGCTCATATCCGGAATACAGATCTCCTTTTTGAAATGGTATTATAACTATAGCATCATACCATGTGTGTCTTGTTTCGCCAATGGGAAGAATTCAGCAGACATTCCCCGTGAAAAACCGGGATGAAGCTCTCTTTGGCCGCGGAACCCTCCTGGATATAGGCATCCGCAATTCCGAGGGAGAGAGCGTGATCGACAAGCCTGTCATATTCCCGCTTCGTCACTTTTCTGCTAAGAAGCGGATCACTTTTCAGGTGGGGAAGCGGAGTATACTGGCTGAGGAGACTGAGCCTTACGGAGCTGCCGTAAGAAGCGTGCAGAAAGGAAACAATCTCTTTGGCTTCTTTTACATGTCCGGGAAGAAGCAGAACGCGGACCAGGACGCCGCGCTTCATAAGCCCGTCTTCCAGATGAATCTGCGGGCACTGGCGGAGCATCTCGCGAAGCGCGCTCTTGGCGGCATCCGGGTAATTTTCTGCGTGGGAATACCGTGACGCGGTCTCCGGGTCCATATACCGGAAGTCCGTCAGGTAGATGTCGACAAGACCCTCAAGCATTTTCAGGGATTCGGGTTTTTCATAACCGCTTGTATTATAGACGACAGGGATGTTTAGTCCCCCTTCCTTTGCCTCCTTGAGAGCCTCCGCGGCATGGGGCAGAAAGTGGGCAGCCGTGACCAGATTCAGATTGTGCGCCCCGGAGGACTGTACCTGAAGGAAATAATCAGCCAGCTCCCGGGATGTGACCGGAGGGCAGTGAGGCAGATCCGTTCCGCCTCCCGGGATCAGTGCGTCCGGAATCATAGTGCGGTTCTGGCAGTAGATGCATCCTAAAGAACAGCCGGCAAAGAAGACGGTGCCCGACCCTCTCGTCCCGGAAATACAGGGCTCCTCCCACATATGCAGGGAAACCCTGCCGAGCTTCGGCACGGACGGCATCCGGCAGAAACCCGTTTCTCCGCGGTTGCGATTGACACAGCACTCCCTCGGACACAGTCTGCAGTTTTCATACAGGGAAAGGAGGGATTCCATATCTGTTCCTCTATTAAGCCGCACATAAGCCGGATATGTTCAGCTGGTGTAGGATGCCGGCGCCGGTGAAGCCAGAAATTCCGTAATATAGGGAAGCGCGGCGCCGATTGTGATATTGTGCACCGGCATCTTGCTGATCTGGATGAAATCACGGTATTCCGGGAAAGGCGATATTTCCTCTATCTTTTCGTAGATGATATCGATATCGGAATCCGTGAGGTGCTGCGCGAGGTAGCCTCCCAATACAAAAACCGTATCATAAAGGAGGTGGGAGTTATTGATCGCGAGACCGAGATCATGGAGATAACGGATCCACCTTTCACTGTAACCGGGCTCCCCGTTTCTCAGGTTCTCGAAGAAGGAATCCTCTTCCTCACCGTTAAGGAGAGC
>CACZQS010000005.1 GCA_902783325.1 uncultured Lachnospiraceae bacterium | reverse complement strand
TCTATTGTCATATTGCCATTGTTGACTATGAGCTGGACGGGACGTCTCTTGCGGATGTAAAGGAAGAATTTCTCACGGGCTGTATGCACCTTCAGCAGCTTTCGGAGGATGAATATATTGTCACCGCCGCAGAAGTCCTTGACAGCGGCAACCCCACGGGATCCGCCATTTCCATGACGAACGGGGACCTGAAAGTGATGCAGGGTCTTCTCATGGGTTCAATGAGAGAAGCGGTGAGAGCACAGTATGTCCGCGATTTTGTCCGGACATATGGTCTGGGAGTTGACAGCTATAAGGACCTGGAGGGCAAAGTACACTCTCTTGATTACGGCGTGGATGATATCGCTTCGCCGGAATGGGTGGCTTCTTCAGTGGAAGCGGAGTGTACGGATCAGATTGTTACAGTCGGCATGACGGAGGGCTGCAATGCCATACTCATGCTGCACGAAAAGCAGGAGGACGGTTCCTGGAAATGCCTCATGGAAGTTCCGGCGCTGATCGGAAAAGAAGGGCTGGGAAAAACCCGTGAAGGAGACGGACGGACTCCGGTCGGTGCCTATGGGTTCACAGAAGGCTTCGGTACACAGGAAGATCCGGGGTCGCAGTTTCCGTATACGCAGATTGATGAAAGCTATTACTGGGTTTCCGATCCGGCCTCGGGCAGATACAATCAGCTTGTGAGCACTGCCGAGTACACGGATTTCAATGAGGAGGCCGGTGAGAAACTGTACAGCGACGGATACGCCTATCACTATTCGATCAGTACGTCCTTCAATGAGGAAGGAATACCGTATGCAGGCTCAGGCATATTTATCCATGGCATTCCCCAGAACAGATTCTGGACGGAAGGCTGTGTCGCAGTCCCGGAAAGCGCCATGGTTTATCTGCTTCAGCGCCTGAAGCCAAATGCCCGTCTTATAATCGATACAGAGAAGAATCTGAAGGATCAGTATCGCAGTGCTGCGTCCCGAGGAGCAGTTTCTGTTCCCACTGAGGAGCCCGAGACGGAGATGATCTTTGAAGATACGGCCTATGAGGTTCCTGATGAAACCTACGATGAAGCCGTAGAAGAATAAAGAAATCGGAAGGCAGGATTTGATATGAAGCATATGAGAAAGATACTGTCCTTGCTGCTGGCTGTTACTGTGATCTTCAGCCTGACCGGATGCATACAGAATCTGAAGCTGGGATCGAACGCAGTCAAAAACATCGATAAAAAAGAACCGGCGGCGGTTTCTGCTGCTTCCGGGACAGCTGCTGTTGAAAGTGTCCTGTCTCCGGCGGAAAGTGAAGTATTGTCAGAGAGCAGTGCGGAACCGGCAGCGGTTTCCCAGCCGGCAGCGGAGGAAGTGACGAGTGAAGTCATCGCATTTGATCCCTCGTGGGAATATGCGGCGAATTCAAAGATCAACAGCGGGACAGCGACGCTCTATCACGCGAAGCCGACGGGAAGCAGGGGGATCGTCGTGTGCGTCAATGCCGGACACGGGACAAAGGGCGGATCGGATGTCAAGACCCTGTGCCATCCGGACGGTTCGCCCAAGGTGACCGGGGGGACTACGGAGAGCGGCGCCACGGAAGCGATGGCGGTCTCGTCGGGGATGACCTTCCTTGACGGCACACCCGAGGCGGTCGTGACATTGAAGCTCGCACTGGTCCTGAAGGACAAGCTTCTCGACGCGGGATTTGACGTACTTATGATCCGTGAGACCGATGATGTCCAGCTCGATAATATTGCGCGGACGGTCATGGCCAACAATATGGCGGACTGTCACATCGCTCTGCATTATGACAGCACGGATTTCGATAAGGGCGTATTCTTTTTTAGCGTTCCGAGTGCGGACGTCTACCGCAGCATGGAGCCCGTAGCTTCACACTGGCAGGAGCATAATGCCCTCGGGGAAGCTCTCGTATCGTCTCTTGAACTGGCCGGCTTCAAGCTGTTCGAGGGAGGCGCGATGGAAATGGATCTGACCCAGACCTCCTATTCGACCGTTCCCTCTGTCGATATTGAAGTGGGTGATGCCGCCTCGAAGTATACCGATGATATCCTTAATTCGACAGCGGACGGACTTGTTTTGGGAGTGGACAGCTTCTTTAAAGCGAATCCAAAGTCATAATATGTAAAGCTTTTCAGCCTGCCTATCCGGCAGGCTGATTTATCGTAACTATTCAGGTCAGCACAAAGATGTATTGATCGCTTAGCCGGGCTTATGGTTTTCGCAGGAAAACCATAAGATGACCTGAATAGTTACGATTTTTCTTATAGCAGAAAAAGAGGAGAGATGCTCATGGGAGAGCGGACATCGTCCGGGAGAAAGCGTCCGTTGACGGAACGCGAAAAAGCCAGACTGCGCGAAAAAAAGCGTCTGGCCGCAAAGCGCGCCAGACAGCAGCAGGTCCGAAAGTACCGGCTTATCGCGGTGTGCGCCGGGGCGCTTATCATACTCATTGCAGTGATTATACTTAGTGCCGGACGAAAGGCGAAAACGGACAGCGGCAATGCTTCCCGGCAGGAAGCATCCCGGACAGAAACCACATCCGCAGGGGAAATCTCCGCCTCCGCTCTCAGCGCGCTTTCCGGTGCATCCGGCACGGAGAGTGTTCCCGAAGTCACAATCATCACGACAGCGCCCGCTGCTCCCAAATGGACGGAGGAGGAGATCGACTTTTCTCCTTATGCCACAGAAGAGACAAAGCCGACCGTTCTCATGGATTATTCCGAGATCCAGTACAACGGCGAAACGCTGGAGGACAAGTCCCTCTATGAACCCTGGTATTCAATGAATTTCAAAACAGGGAGTCATTACGCGGAAGATGTGGACGGCATTGTCACATTCCGGGGTAATTCTTTCCGCGATGACCCGACACGGGGGTTTGTCAATCTGACTGAGAACAGATTCAATCATATCTGGACAAAGGAGACCGGTGTCCTGGAATACAACGACCGCATCTGGTCGGGAAACGGCTGGACCGGGCAGCCTCTCATGATGCGCTGGCCTTCGGAGGTGAAGCAGCACATGAATCTGTATGAGGAAGCCAAAGCGGATGATGATCTCGTCGAAGTGATCTATGCCTCTATGGATGGCTATATTCATTTCTTCAACCTGAAAACCGGTGACAGAACCCGGGATCCCATGTACGTCGGGTGGACCTTTAAAGGAGCCGGGGCGCTGGATCCGCGCGGGCTGCCGATTCTGTACGTCGGAGCAGGCTACAATTCCAATGAAGGCGTGGCACGCGTGTTAATTATAAATCTCCTCGATTGTTCCGTGATGTACACATTCGGAAATGAGGACAGCTTCTCCCTGCGGGGCTCTTTGAGCTTTTTTGATTCCTCTGCCCTTGTGGATGCCGGGTCGGATACACTTATCTATCCCGGGGAAAACGGCATTTTATATATGCTGCACCTTAACACCTCCTATGACGAAGAGGCGGGCACGCTGTCCGTAAATCCGGACAAGATCGCAAAATGGCACTATATGGGCAAGAGATCGGGTGAGGAGTCTTATTGGCTCGGCATGGAGGACAGCGCGGCCGTCTATAAGAATTACTGCTTTGTCTGCGACAACGGCGGTCATATGATGTGCATTGATCTGAATACTCTGACTTTCGTCTGGGTGCAGGATATCCTGGATGACTCAAACGGTTCTCCTGTCCTGTCGATAGAGGACGGCCATCTGTATCTCTATATCAGCACCTCCTTTCATCTGGGATGGCGCTCCGATTCGTCCGCGACCGTTCCGATCTGGAAGATCGATGCGGAAAACGGCACTGTCGTGTGGCATCAGGACTATGAATGCTATTCGATCGACGGCCTGTCAGGGGGCGTGCAGTCAACGATCGCATGCGGGAAATACGGACTGGAGGATTACATCTACTGCACGGTTTCCATGACGATGAATGATTCCGGCGGTGTATGCGTTTGCCTTAATAAAGAGACGGGAGAGGCAGTCTGGGAGCATGAAGCTTCCTACGCCTGGTCCTCTCCGGTCTGCGTCTATAACGAAGACGGAAGCGGCAGTCTGGTTTACTGCGCTTCCGCCGGGAAGATGTATCTGCTGAACGGAATGACAGGAGAGACAAAGGATACATACGATTTCGGCGAGGTAACGCTGGAAGCGTCCCCCGCCGTTTATGAGAATTATCTGGTTGTCGGTACCCGCGACTGCGAGGTCTGCGGATTCCGTCTGGAATAGAAACCCTTCTTACAGGCCCAGATCCGGAATGCTGGCAAAGCCTCTTTCAAGGTCTTCATCCGTCGGGATGTAATCTGTCATCTTGCCGTCATTGAAGGCTTCATATGCCTTAAGATCGAAATAACCTGTGCCGGTAAGGCCGAAGATGATTGTCTTCTCCTCGCCGGTTTCTTTGCACTTCAGCGCCTCGTCAATGGCGACGCGGATCGCGTGGCTGGATTCCGGTGCGGGGAGGATTCCCTCGACTCTCGCAAACTGCTCGGCGGCCTCAAAGACAGAGGTCTGTTCCACAGAGACAGCTTCCATATATCCGTCCGCATAGAGCTGCGACAAAGTGGTGCTCATGCCGTGATAGCGAAGTCCTCCGGCGTGGTTTGGCGACGGTATGAAGTCATGACCGAGGGTGTACATTTTCGCCATGGGGCAGACCCTTCCGGTGTCGCAGAAGTCATAGGCATATTTGCCGCGCGTGAAGCTCGGACAGGAGGCCGGTTCGACGGCAATGATGCGGTAGTCCGCTTCGCCCCGGAGCTTTTCTCCCATGAATGGGGAGATCAGTCCGCCTAAGTTTGATCCGCCGCCTGCGCAGCCGATGATCATATCCGGCTTAATCCCGTATTTTTCACAGGCAGTCTTTGTCTCCAGGCCGATGATGGACTGATGCAGGAGGACCTGGTTTAAGACGCTCCCGAGCTCATAGCGGTAACCGGGGGTGGAGGTAGCCACTTCCACGGCCTCGGAAATCGCGCATCCGAGTGACCCTGTTGTGCCGGGATGTTCCTCGTTGATCTTCCGTCCGATCGCGGTATCCATAGACGGGGAAGGAGTGACATTTGCGCCGTATGTGCGCATCACCTCGCGGCGGAACGGCTTCTGCTCATAAGAGACCTTCACCATGTAAACTTTACAGTCCAGATTGAAATAAGAGCATGCCATGGATAACGCCGTGCCCCACTGGCCGGCTCCGGTTTCTGTCGTCACGCCTTTGAGACCCTGCTTCTTTGCGTAATATGCCTGTGCGATGGCAGAATTCAGCTTGTGGCTGCCGGAGGTGTTATTTCCTTCGAATTTATAGAAGATATGCGCCGGTGTGCCCAGGGCCTTTTCGAGAAAGACCGCGTGGACAAGCGGTGACGGGCGGTACATCTTATAGAACTCGTATACTTCCTTCGGAATCGGAATATTGGCTGTGTCATTATCGAGTTCCTGACGGATCAGCTCATCGCAGAAGATGGGCTGCATGTCTTCGAATTTCAGCGGCTGCAGCGTGCCTGGATGAATCAGCGGCGCAGGTTTATTTTTCATGTCTGCGCGCATATTGTACCATGCGGTTGGGATCTCATTCTCATTAAGATAGATCTTGTAAGGGATGTTCTCGTATTTACTCATAAGGATCTCCTTTCCGCCGGTCTGAAATATTCTTGTATATGCCGGCTGTAAAACAGGTGGGGCAAGCTTCTTACAAGAATTTGTTTTCAAACAAAAAGACTCTTGCCCATCTACATCTTTGTAGGGACAAGAGTCATCATTCTCCTGCGGTGCCACCCTGCTTGGTACTGTCGTACCCACTCATGCGTACCATCATACGCGGACCTTTGTTCACGAAGGGTCATCTCCGTCTCACCTACCCGATCATCCCGGACGCGGCTGCTTCCGCTTATAATACCGGATTCACGCTCGGCTCGCCCTCAGGAGTCCATTCCCCTCCACATTGCTCTCCGCGATCCCACCATCCGCGGTTCTCTCCTTCAGCAAGAGGTGAAGCGTACTTACTCTCCATCAACGGTTTAGCACAGCATAACACTGCATTGAGAAAAAGGCAAGCAGAAATTTCAAAAACTTGACGCAATAAAAAATTCTGCCGTATTATAAATTGACAACCTGATCCTTGTATTTGCATACAAGCAGGCAGATAGACAGCCAGATACCGTTCGAACTTGCGAAGCCCTAAAGGACCAGCTTCGCGTCGCGGGTCGGATAATAACGGATGGGAGCAAAGAATATGAGCAGAATTCTGATAGTGGAAGATGAGGAATCCATTGCCGATCTGGAAAAGGATTACCTTGAATTGAGTGATTTTGAGGTGGATATCGAGACCGACGGAAAGGCCGGGCTCAAAGCGGCCCTGCAGGGAAATTATGATCTGTTTATTCTGGATCTCATGCTGCCGGATGTTGACGGGTTTGAGATCTGCAGGGAAATCCGCGCAGTCAAGGATGTGCCGATTCTTATGGTCTCCGCGAAAAAAGACGACATTGATAAGATCCGGGGACTTGGTCTGGGTGCGGACGACTATATCACAAAACCGTTTTCTCCAAGCGAACTTGTTGCCAGGGTGAAAGCGCACCTGACCCGCTATGAGAGGCTGATCGGAACCGGTGCTCCAAAGAATGAAGTCATAGAGATCCGCGGCCTGAAGATCGACAAGACCGCGCACCGTGTCTTTGTAAATGGCGAGGAAGTCCAGTTTACGACGAAAGAATTCGATCTGCTGACATTTCTCGCAGAGCATCCGGACCGCGTATTCAGCAAGGAAGAGCTGTTCCGCAGAATCTGGAATATGGAATCGGTCGGTGATATTGCCACTGTGACGGTGCACATAAAGAAGATCCGCGAGAAGATAGAGTTTGACAGCAGCAAACCGCAATACATTGAGACGATCTGGGGCGTGGGTTACCGGTTTAAAGCGTAAAAAGTGACGAAAAGTGCCGACAAACGTTGAAAATACGCCATTTTCTATGGTTAAAATACTCCCATCTGCAGGCTTGCGGGATTATCAACGATCACGACAAGGACTGCCCGTGCTATCGGAAAATTGTAAGCGTGTATCTGACCGTGAATAAACGGTATGACGAAAGAGGTGTAAATATGACCCTGCCCGAGCTGTTACAGTATTTCACAACATCCGACACAATCGGAGAAAACAAAGAGGCTGTGGACATGATGAGGTTCTACAGCCGTGAAGCCCAGAAGATCACGATGAAGATAAATACGGCGTATCATGAACCGGAAGAAATGATAGCTCTTTTCTCTGAACTGACAGGGAAACAGGTTGACCCTTCTTTTCGCCTTTTCCCGCCATTCTATACGGATTTCGGAAAGAACATCACGCTTGGAAAGAATGTGTTCATCAATGCCGGATGCAAATTCCAGGATCAGGGCGGCATTTTTATTGATGACGGAGCACTGATCGGCCATAATGTTGTACTGGCTACCCTGAATCACGACTTTGCTCCGGAGAAGCGGCAGCAGCTTCACCCTGGAGCTATTCATATCGGAAAAAACGTCTGGATCGGAGCCAATGCGGTTGTGTGCGCCGGTGTGAGTGTGGGAGACAATGCCGTGATAGCCGCCGGTGCGGTTGTGGTAAAGGACGTGGAAGCAAATACAGTCGTAGGCGGTGTGCCTGCTAAGCTGATCAAGAGGATAGAGCCAATAGGTAGCCGGGATTGAAGGCAGAAATGGAGGGGTTGCTGAAATGTGCCCGGTGATCTCGACGGCAAGCTATATCATAGTAGAGAAGCATGCGGGGAGCGGCTGGATCTGGCTTCCGGTTGCCCTGACATTTATCTATGGCATGATGATGCTGTACCTGAATGGAATACGGATGG
>CACZQS010000004.1 GCA_902783325.1 uncultured Lachnospiraceae bacterium | reverse complement strand
TTATCTGCCGAAGGCAGATGATTTAGTGAACTGCATATAGGCTTAACGAAATACGTTGCCGGCAACGTATTTCGTTAGCGTCTATAGGTACTACAGTGTTTTATAGAGGAAGAATCATTAAGTTTGTGATATACTGAAAAGATCAGTATAAACTGTTAAGTCATTCCGGGGGTGATCTTCGTTGAAATGGAAACCAGATAAAAGCTATCGTGCGATAGGCGTGACGGCATTTCTTGTCATCGCGGCAAGCATGCTGTTCTATTTCCTGCTTTTCCGCACCCGGACTCTGGGAGATGTGATCGGCAAGATATTCGCGGTCTTTTCTCCGATTATTTTCGGCTTTATCATCGCGTATATCCTGAATCCTCAGATGATTGTGGTCGAGAAGATCATCTATAAGCTGATGATGCGGACCAAGTACGTTCCGGGAAGAAAGAGGAAGAAAGCCATCCGCCTGTTCTGCGCGCTCCTTGTCCTTTTCATCGACCTTATGATTATTTACGGAATCGTGTCGAGCATCGTGCCCGAGCTGATTCACAGCATCCAGAACATCATCCTGAATTTCCAGGACTACGCGGACAATGTAAACAAGTTCATCAACGAGACCTTCCACAATCCGGAGATCGACGAAAAGACCAGCCAGATCATAGAAACCGTAGTGACGAATGTACAGAACTGGTTCAACTCCGTGATGTCTCCCCGGATCCAGGATCTTATGGGAAATGTCACCAGCGGCGTCTTCGGAGTCGTGACATTTTTCAAGAATTTCTTTATCGGCATCATCATCTCGATGTATCTGCTGTTCGCGAAAGAAGGGATGATGGCGAGATTCCGCCGCTTTGTCTACGCCTTCTTCCCCGCGGAGAAGGGCAACCGCTTTTTTCACAGCCTGCGCTTCGCGGATGCGAAGTTCGGCGGCTTCCTCATCGGGAAGCTGATCGATTCGCTCATCATCGGCGTGATCTGCTATATCTGCTGCCTGATCATGCGGATGCCTTACGCGACCCTGATCTCGGTGGTCATCGGTGTTACCAATATCATCCCGTTCTTCGGGCCGTTTATCGGGGCCGTCCCCTGTGCGATTCTCGTGTTCGTGGTCAGCCCGATCAAATCCCTGGTTTTCATCATTTTCATCCTGTGCCTGCAGCAGTTTGACGGGAATTTCCTCGGCCCGAGGATCCTCGGCAATTCCGTGGGCGTGTCCAGCTATATGGTCATCCTTTCCATCCTCATCGGTGGCGGTTTCTTCGGCGTGCCGGGCATGATTATCGGCGTGCCCCTGTGTGCCGTCATTATCGCGGCGGTACAGACCGTGATCCTGAAAAAGGCGAAGGCGAAGGATCTGCCCGGGGATCTGGAATCCTATCACTATGTGAAGCAGATCAATCCGATCACGAATGAGCTCGAGACGACCGGCGGAGATGAGAAAGTGGAAGGCCTCTATGAGAAGATCCGCTATAAGGACCCGGATATGAAGCCCTTTGAGGCAAAGCTGGAGTCGAATCCCTGGGACCGCACCTATGAGCAGATCGAAGAGGAAGACGCCCTGATCAACGGGACCGCGAAGCCTGAGTCCAGAGAAGAAGCCGATGAAAAACAAAGGAGCAGCGTGTAAGATGTGGAAAGCCAAGAAGGGGGAATGGGGATACTTTGAAGCACAGAAGAGGCGCCGTTTTCTCACGACAGCTGTCCTGTTTGCGATTCCCCTGCTGATCCTTGTGACAAGCACCATTTATTTCGGAACAAGGCGGAATTTCATGACCATCGTGGCGATGGTCGGGCTGGTCCCGGCCTCGATGTCCCTGGTCAACCTCATTATGTTTCTTCTGAGGAAATCCCTTCCCGAGGAGGAATACCGGACCCTTCACGAGCACGAAGGTGACCTGACCGTCGCCTATGAGCTCTATATGACGAGCGAAAAGCAGAATGCGATGGTAGACTGCATCGTGATCTGCGGAAATGAAATCGTGGGCCTTGTGACGGATCCGAAGACGGACAGGCGCTTTGCCGCCGACCATTTGCAGAAAATGCTGCGGGCCGACGGGTACAAGGCTTCCGTCCATATGCTCGGAGATATCAAAAAGTTTACGGAGCGCATGGATTCCCTGAACGCCCATGCGGATGAGCTCCGTTCCGGCATACAGCAGCGCGAGCGGGAGGGCTACGAGGGTTACGGACATGAGGACCTGCTCCGCCATTTTTCGCTGAATTATTCCCTGTAAAGGACTTTTGGAATGAGAGAGCTGACGGTCACATCCCGCGAAGAGGGACAGAGGCTGGACAAATACCTGAAAAAATACCTGAGCGCCTCGCCGGCTTCCTTCATTTACAAGATGCTCAGAAAGAAGAACATCAAGCTGAACGGAAAGAAGGCCTCCGGCAGCGAGATCATCTCCTCGGGCGACCGGATCAGCGTCTATCTAAGTGACGATACGATCCGGTCCTTTCAGAAGGAGGAGACGGCAGGCCCTAAGACGGGGAGCCTTGTTCCCGGGTTTCTTTATGAGGATGAAGATATCGCGGTTCTTGATAAGCCTCCCGGGCTGCTCACCCAGAGCGCCGGAAAGGGCGGGTCCTCCCTGGCCGATCTCTATCCGTCCATGCTGATTGAAAGAGGGGCCCTGACGGAGGAGGATCTGCGCGCGTTCCGCCCGTCCCCCATGAACCGCCTGGACCGCAACACGAGCGGCATCGTCCTGTGCAGCAAATCCATGCGCGGAGCCCGCACTCTCGCGGACCTGATCAGACAAAGAGAGCTGAAAAAAGAATATCTGGCTGTATCGGAAGGGATTCCCCCGGAAGGGCTGATAAGGGTTTTCGGAAAAAAGGATCCCGCGTCGAATCTGGTGAAGACGGCGTCGGAGCCCTTTCCCGGGAGCTATGAAATGCTGACCCGTGTGCGCGTTCTTCACACAAGGCAGCCGCTGTCGCTTCTTGGAGTGGAGCTCATCACCGGACGGACGCATCAGATCCGGTCCTCGTTAAGTTTCTTAAGCTGCCCGATTGTCGGCGACCTGAAATACGGTGACAGATCCGGATCATCGGATATTGTTTCCCGCTTCGGAATCCGAAGGCAGATGCTGCACGCGGCCTCGGTCACCTTTCCCGACGACTGCGGCGAGTGCCCGCAGCTTCGTGGTCTTCACGTTGAGGCGCCGGTGCCGGAGGATATGGTCAAAATAGTAAGTTGGGTTACTGAGGTATAATTGATTTGGGTGCATAAGTGAGGCCTCGGAAAATTGTATAGTATATTCCGACGGTTTTGACTGCCAAATCATAGCTGTACATTAAAAGAAGGCTGATTATCCAGGGAATCAGTTTTGAAAAATCAAGGAACAGATAGGCAGCGGCTACATGGCAACGTGGAATTCAAGAGGACTTCGGGGCTCGACACTCGAGGAGCTGATCAACCAGACCATCGCGCACTACCGCGATCATGGCCTCGCCCTGATCCAGAAGGTACCGACCCCGATCACCCCGATCAATATCGATAAGAATACAAGGCACATCACACTCGCGTATTTTGACCAGAAGAGCACCGTGGACTACCTCGGCGTCGTCCAGGGCATACCTGTGTGTTTTGACGCGAAGGAGTGCGCGTCGGACACCTTCCCGCTTGCCAACATCCACGAGCACCAGGTGGCATTCATGACGGACTACGAGAGACAGCAGGGCGTATCCTTTCTTCTCCTCTATTATTCGTCAAGACAGGAATTCTACTACATGCCCTATACGGAGATGATGGAATTCTGGAACCGGATGAAGATGGGAGGACGGAAGAGCTTCCTGATCTCGGAGCTGGATCCGGCTTACTTCCTGGATGTGAAAAATGACGCGGTCCTTCCGATCCTGGAAGGCCTCCAGAAGGATCTGGACGCGAGAGACATGTGAATAATCATAGAAAGCAGGAGAGATTTACAGCAATGAAAAACCTGATGATCCACACTCCCGAGGGATTCCGGGACCTCTACAGCACGGCGGAGAAGGAGAAGCGCGCCCTGATGGAGAAGCTTCACACCGTCTTTGAAACCTACGGCTATGAGGATATCGAGACGCCCGCAGTGGAGTATTTCGACGTCTTCGGCAGCGACATAGGAACCACTCCTTCCAGCGAGCTGTACAAATTTTTTGACCGCGACGGCAACACCCTCGTGCTGCGCCCGGATTTTACTCCCTCGGTGGGAAGGGCCGCCGCCATGCATTTTACGGCTGAGGGCATGCCGCTTCGATTCTCGTATCAGGGCAATACCTATGTGAACTCACAGGAATACCAGCTTCATCTCAAAGAACAGACCCAGATGGGAGTGGAGCTGATCGGCGACGGAAGCGCGGAGGCGGATGCGGAAATTCTGTCCCTCACGGTGGATCTCCTCAAATCAGCCGGGCTCACGGAATTCCAGGTCAGCATCGGCGACAACAATTACTTCAAGTCGCTTGCTTTAGACTCCGGTCTTGACGACGAGACGATTGAAGAAGTGCGCGTCCTCATTTCCAATAAGAATTTCTTCGGGGTGAGCGAGCTCCTTGAGAGCATGCAGATTCCTGAGCGGATCCGGCAGGCTTTCGTCCGCATGCCCCAGTTATTCGGCGGATACGAGATTCTGGACGAGGCCGCCTCCTACGCGGCAAACGACGGATCAAAAGCTGCGATCGCGCGCCTTCGGGAGATCGGCGAAGCGCTTAAAACGCGCGGGCACGACCGCTATATCTCTTATGATTTCGGCCTGCTGAGCAAATTCCACTATTACACGGGAATGATCTTCTCCGCATTCACTTACGGAAGCGGCGAACCGGTGGCAAAAGGCGGCAGGTATGACAATCTGCTCAGCCATTTCGGAATGGATGCCCCGGCTGTCGGAGTCGGTCTCTATGTGGACCAGCTGATGAATGCGATCTCCTGGCAGGGACGCAGGCATTCGCTCTAAAAGAGCTGAATTGTGTATGCCGGTTTAGATCTGTGTTCTAAGAGGAGGACTAAAGCATGCGCTATCTGACGATTGCTCTTACGAAGGGCCGGCTGGCTCAGGAGACACTTTCGCTCTTCGAGGCGGCAGGCATCACTTCTGCGGGAGCGGATGACACCAAGACCAGAAAGCTGATCTTTACAAATGAGGAAATGGGGATCCGCTTCTTCCTCGCGAAGGGCCCGGACGTTCCGACCTATGTCGCCTACGGTGCCGCGGATATCGGGATTGTCGGGAGAGACACGATCCTGGAGGAAGGAAGAAAGATCTATGAGGTTCTGGACCTCGGATACGGGGCCTGCCGCATGTGCATCTGCGGGCCGGAGAGCGCGGCCGCAATCCTGAAATCCGGCGACCAGTTCCGCGTGGCCACCAAATACCCGAACATCGCGAAGGATTATTTCCTCAACCGCAGGCACCAGACGGTGGAGATCATCAAGCTCAGCGGCTCGATCGAGCTCGCCCCCATCGTCGGGCTCTCCGAGGTGATCTGCGATATCGTCGAGACCGGCTCCACGCTGCGCGAAAACGGGCTCACGGTCCTGGAAGAGGTCTGCCCTCTGTCCGCGCGCGTCGTCGTCAATCAGGTCAGTATGAAAATGGAGAATGCCAGAATTACGGAATTAATTACCAGACTGAAGGAGGCACTTGATAAAAAATGTTCATAGAAAAGCTTACGGCAGAGTCATTTGAAAAAATGCAGAAAGAGCTTCTCAAGAGAAGCACGGACAGCTATCCCAAGGAGGAAACGGTCGTATCCGCCATCCTGTCCCGCGTCCGCAAGGAGGGCGACGCGGCGCTGTTCGCCTTCGAGAAGGAATTCGATCACTGCGCGCTCACGAAGGACACGCTCTATGTGAGCGACGAGGAGGTCAGCGAGGCCTACAAGGCCGTACCGGAAGAGTTTGTCCGGATCATCCGCCGCGCGATCGGAAGAATCCGCCATTTTCACGAACAGCAGCTGCCGAAAAGCTGGTTTATGACTGAGGACAACGGGATGGTGCTGGGCCAGAAAGTGCTCCCGCTCGAGAGAGTCGGCGTGTACGTCCCGGGTGGCAAGGCGGCCTATCCCTCTTCGGTTCTCATGAATGTGATTCCGGCGAAGACGGCCGGAGTGAAGGAAATCCTGATGTGCACGCCTCCGGGCAGGGACGGGCTCGTCACGCCGACAACCCTGGTCGCCGCCAAAGAAGCTGGCGTCCACAAGATCGTGAAGGCAGGAGGAGCGCAGGCCATCGCGGCGATGGCCTACGGCACGGAGAGCGTGCCGAAGGTGGATAAGATCACCGGACCCGGAAATATCTTCGTGGCGCTCGCCAAGCGCGCCGTGTACGGCCACGTCTCCATCGACTCCGTGGCGGGGCCGTCCGAGATTACGGTGCTCGCCGACGGAACCGCAGACGCGCATTATGTCGCGGCGGATCTTCTGTCGCAAGCCGAGCACGATGAGCTCGCCTCCGCGATCCTCGTGACCACGAGCGAAACTCTTGCAAAGGACGTGATCCGGGAGATCGAGGAGTACTTAAAGACCCTCTCGAGAGCGGAGATCATCCGGAAATCCCTGGACCGCTTCGGACATTTCTTCGTCGCGGATACGATGGAGGAGGCCGTGGAGGCAGTAAATGCCATCGCCCCGGAGCATCTCGAGATCGTGACGGAGGAGCCCTTCCTCATGATGACGCGCATACGGAACGCCGGAGCCATTTTCATCGGGCCGAATTCCTCGGAGCCGCTGGGCGACTACTTTGCGGGACCGAACCACGTCCTGCCGACCAACGGAACGGCAAGATTCTTCTCGGCGCTCTCCGTTGACGACTTTATCAAGAAGACCAGTATCATCTACAGCTCCAAGGAAGCGCTCGGGGACCTTCATGAGGACATTGCCGCGTTTGCGAATGCGGAATCCCTGACGGCCCATGCCAATTCCGTGGAAGTCAGGTTTGAAAAGTAAGGT
>CACZQS010000003.1 GCA_902783325.1 uncultured Lachnospiraceae bacterium | reverse complement strand
GAAAAAGGTCGACGGACAGAATGACACCGACTTTGCGCAGTACCTCCCCCACTACGATTATCAGGCCGTTCAGAACGGATTTGTCCAGCCTTACGCCGACAGCCCCATGGATCAGAAACGGATCGGGGAAGACGTCTATATCAGCATGGTTGAGAAAGCAGACCGGTACTGCTGGTTTGTCACTCCTTACCTGATTCTGACGGATGAGATGACTCACGCATTAAGTCTGGCAGCGAAGCGGGGTGTGGATGTGCGGATTGTCACCCCCGGGATTCCGGACAAAAAGATGATCTATTCCATGACGCGTACATTCTATCATCCTCTGGTAAAGAGCGGAGTGAGGATTTTTGAGTGGACTCCGGGCTTCTGTCACTGCAAGATGAGCGTCGCGGACGACAAGATGTCAACATGCGGCACCATCAATCTGGACTACCGCAGCCTGTACCATCATTTTGAGAACGGCTGCTGGATCTATGATAAGGCCATCGCTGTTTCGATCCGGAAAGATTTTGAGACCATGTTTGCCGAGAGCCGGGAAGTTACGGAAGATTACCGCGAAGGAAAGAACGCCGTCATGAATATCGGGCAGCTGTTCCTCCGCCTGTTTGCGGAACTGATGTAAAAGCCGGCTATTGAGTCAGTAGCGCAAAAGTGATACATTGCATAGTGAGGCTCCATTCGACTTTTTTGCAGTCGTCAATTCCAAAAGAGGATGCCATCTGTACTTAAATGGAGGGAAACGGTTTTATGAGGGCAAGATCGTAGTCGCGCAGAGAGTGAATACCATCATGGACGCGGCTCTTTACAACAGCCAGTTTGCCTGAAGGCTGTGAGCATGGTTTGAGCAAGTTCCGCTTTACTTAAAGAAAAGGATTGAGCAAAACGCCTCGCTGCAGCTTACCAGGGTTGTGGCGCGGCGTTTTTGTTCATCTCAAGTCTGGCGGCGGAACTGATATAAGTTCCGGCTGAAGAAGAGTCTGATAGTATAAGGAGATATTCTATGAAGAAAGTTGGCAAATATGTCAAAAAACTGTGGGACAGTTACAAATACAACGACAGCAAGGCGCTTTCCATATGCTTTTTAATATTGCATTTTCTGGTTTTACTGACTGCGATCCGCTGCCTTTTTACTCAAAACTATGAGAGCTTCGCAATCTGCATTCTGGTGCTGGTCCTTTTCCTGGCGCCTGCTTTTCTCGAAGACAAGCTGCGCATCCAGATCCCGCCGCTGTTCGTAGGAATCATACTGTTCTTTATTTTTGCGGCCGAGATTCTGGGAGAGGTAAACCACTATTATACAAGGATCCCGGGATGGGATACGATCCTGCACACTATGAACGGATTCTTATGTGCGGCGATCGGCTTCTCGCTGGTCTACCTGCTGAACAGGGGCAGCAAGAACGTGAATCTGTCGCCATTTTACCTGACCCTCGTTGCGTTCTGTTTTTCCATGACGATCGGTGTGGTGTGGGAGTTTTTTGAATTTGCGATGGATCAGTTCTTCCTTGTGGACATGCAGAAGGACTTTACTGTGACGGCGATCGGCTCAGTGTCGCTGGATCCCGAGCAGGCTCAGAATGTCATCAGGATAAAGGACATCGTCCAAACTGTGATTACAACTGCGGCCGGGGAGACTACGACCATAGAGAGCGGATATCTGGACATCGGCATCATTGATACCATGAAGGATCTTCTGGTCAATCTGGTAGGCGCGATTGTTTTCTCGGTCATCGGTTACATTACACTTAAGTCATCAAAGACAAACAAGGTGGCAGAGAGCTTTATGATCAAACCGAAAGAGAGTGAAGATGAAACCTGAATATACACTGATTGACTACGTGCGCTGGATGGGGGGCTTCACATTTGAAGAGAAGCCCTTCTGCGATGCCGACGCGCTGGTTCTGTGCGATGTAATCTATTTTGAAATATTCGACAGCGGGACCTCTCCCGGAAAGACTCTGCGGGAACTGATCGGGGCGGCGCCGATTCACGACCCCTCCATCGTCAAGCGCCTCGGCGGAGGGTTGGAGGAGCATCCGGTGTTTATACAGGCGGTTGCCGAATCCAGGCGTTTTGGAGAAATACGGGTCGGGAGCTATTCGGAGACACTCGATCATGAACAGTCCATTCAATTTGCGGCGGCGGCATTTACATATAACAAACTGCTGAATTTCATCTCCTTTCGCGGGACGGATGACACGATCGCCGGATGGAAGGAAGATTTCATGATCGCCTTCACGAAAACCACTGCGCAGGACATGGCTCTGGAGTTTACGAAAGCCAACCTGATCGAGGGCAGCAAGAATTATATCGGCGGGCACTCCAAAGGCGGAAACCTCGCGCTGTATGCGGCTTCGATGCTCCCGGGTGAACTTCAGGACCGCGTGACTCATGTCTATGACCTGGACGGCCCGGGATTCTGCAAAGAGGTCTTTGACCTGAAGGCGCTGGATCAGATACAGGACAGAACCACTTTTATTATTCCGGAATTCAGTATCATCGGCAAGCTGTTCGAGCCGGACATTCACGACAAGAAGATAGCGGCGTCCAACGAGACCGCGATTATGCAGCATGAACTGCTCAGCTGGGGCACTACGGGACAAGGTGTTGAGACGGTGCCGGACAACGATCCCCAGGCAAAGGAGATGAACCTCATCATTGCCGAATGGGTTGAGAGCGTGCCCCAGGACGAGCGCCGGGTCTTTGTCAACGAATTATTTGACGCGCTGGCGGAAGACGGCGCAAAGACGATGACGGACCTCATGAGCGACGGCCTGGACGGGTTTGAGAAAATTCTTTTCCGCGTCACCGGGACGAGCGAGGTTACAAAAAAGGCGGCAGCAGCTCTTCCGGAACAGGCTCTTTTCGGGAACCTTCTCCGGGAATTCCGCGAAAAAGGATTCTTTAAGTTTATGGCCACCAACAAGGTGGTGCAGGCCCTGCTGCTGATTGTTTTAGGGCTTTTGATGGTTTTCATTCCCGAAAATGTCTT
>CACZQS010000002.1 GCA_902783325.1 uncultured Lachnospiraceae bacterium | reverse complement strand
TGCTCAAATCTTGTCATCTCTGTGTCCTCCTGTTTTCTGGGCTTCTGCCCTTGTTTTGTTGTCCTATATATCACTCTACGGGGCCGATATAGCAAGATAAAGATAAGGCATAATGTACACAAAGAATCAGGAACAAAATTGGGCAGTTTATGATCATTCTACAGGCTGCGCTTCGATGCCATTCCACCGGCAGATGGACTCTACCTCTTCCGGCTTCAGGATGCATCGGATGAAGATCCGCTTTGAGATGATCCACGGGAACGGCTGCATGGGCCGGGTTTTGAAAAAGTACCAACCATCCGGAATGGTTCTCAGGCCGTAGCGGTTTTGCACCTTCACCTGGTCCCCGTCGATTTCGCATTCACACCAGACAGTATCCTTCCGTTGGACCAGCCGATCTCCATCTCGCTTCCCAATCCAGTCCGTGAACGGGACCAAGGTGGAATGAAAGCCGGGGCGTAGAGAAAGCGGACCCAGCTTGCTTTTCACATGCGTGTCGTCTGCTTTTTCTCCAATCCCGGCTTCAAGCCATTCTCCGATTTTCATTTCCCTGTCTGTCTCCACGAACAGTGGGAACAGCCGTCCGTTTCTGATCCGGAGAAGCTTATAAGTTATCATTCATGCTTCCCCGTGTAATCGTCCGGTTCCTCTTCCCCGATGACGACCTCTGGCTCAACTTCCGCGCTTTTATCCGCACGGTCATGGAGCTGCTCCAGCACGAGCTTTAGCTGATCCGGGACCGGCAGACCGAGGTGCGTAGAGTTTTCTATTATGCTCAAGCCGTTATTCGCCAGCGCCCAAAAGATAACTGCCGTCCGGATTACACCGACCTGCCCAAGGATATACACGTCGAGCACGTGTGCAATCCCGACCAGCATAAAGGTCAGGACCTTCCGGCAGAGCCCTCGGAAGCCGACAGCAGAGCTGAGCTTGTGGTCATTGATCGCGCACATCACTCCCGTGGCATAGTCGATCACAACAAAGACCAGCAGCGCATATAGGAGTCCGTCACAGCCACCGAGGAAGTAACCGAGCCACCCGCCGATCGCGGCAAATGCCGCCTGACATACATTCCAGAATTCTTTCATGATTATCCTCCTAATAAAAAATGAGCCGCCACAGCGACTCTCCGTGATTAGTTGTTCCCGTCGATCAAGTCAACGAGATGGAATACATAAGTTTTCAGATTTGCGGTTCCGGCGTTGTCCTTGGAGATGGTGATGAAACCATCAGATTCAGGCGTAAACATTACATAGGCATAAGGAGCCGGATTGTTCGCGTTGAGAATGTTTTTACCGGTTACTCTTTCTACCGCTATGGATGTATCCTGAGCTGAAAACATGGATCTGAAGCGAGTCCCGACCGTCCCTCCAAGAGAGATAAGGTATGTCTCCCGGGCGGCAACCCGGTACACATCGGAATAGCAAACGGTGTCGCTGCCTACGGCCCATGACCCGTTAACAACATACCCACCAGACAGATCAAAGAAGTGAGGCGTAAGCAGACCGGCATGGATATCTACGGTGAACACGGAGTATCCATCAGCTTCTTCATCTATAGCGCGGTATGTCCCGTTCCCAGTGACGGTCTTTTCTATGAATACCGGAGCAGGCCCATCTCTCGGAGTGACTGAGAGTTTGCATGTAAAATGGAGATTGGATGAAAGCCGTCCTGTCAGTTTTCCGTGCATCAGTCCACCTCCTCCGTCACGGTGAACTTGGCTCGGTCAATAAAAGTGCAGACCGTGCCACCCTCCATCGTGATCTGAACGTCATAGACATACGGAGCGCCGCCCGCCTTGAGAGCCTTGGTCTCTTCAGCTTCCAGCCGCAGGTTCATTCCATTGTGCGGGATTTCTTTGCAGATGAGCGGCTCGGCATCTGTGTATCTCTGTTTAAGGGCGAAGCGGATAACGTCTCCGGCTAAAACCGTATACGGGCTGCCGTCGGGATAGAGTATTTCGATGGTAATATCGAGTGTATCCCCGCGGGTAACGGAGATGCTCGTTCCATTGATCGTAACCATAGTGCGCCTCCTTAGAATAAGCCACCGAGAGTAAGCGGGATGCGGGAAGTGTCTATGTCATCAACCCATGACGGGCGCTCGGGAGGAGTCATGGTTTCCGTCACTTTCAGCCACGCGATGTACCAGCTCCGCAGGTCCCGCCACTGGCTG
>CACZQS010000001.1 GCA_902783325.1 uncultured Lachnospiraceae bacterium | reverse complement strand
TCCTGTCCGTCGACGGACACAAGATACATACCGGGCTCTATGCCCAGTTCCCAGGCGGCGCTTCCCTCTTCCACCGCACAGATCCTGTGTCCCTTAACGTTTTCGTGCCCTTTATCCACGTTCACACTATACCAATTCTGCCTGGCTTTGTAAACGGGAAGTGACTTTTCTGAATATTTGCGGTCGATCTGATCTTCCTTGCCTGCATTCCTGAAAAATGGTACACTTTCCCTATAATACACTCAAAAATGAGTTCCGACTTTTTTAGGAGGGAAGTTATGCCGGCACCGGATACGCAAGAAAAGAAGCTCCCTGTCGCCCCGCTCAAGATCGCTTATCTGGAGGGGAGCCGCCCGATCGCCAAGCAGGTCAATTCCTCTCTCGTCAAGATGAGGCGGGCCCTGGCGGCTCATGACAAGACAGCCCTGTCTGTGGCCGGCTACGTGGAGCCTACCTATCTGATCAGCACCAAGCTCACGCGCTACGGCACCGGCGAGGGGCGGGCCGTCATCAACGAATCCGTCAGGGGAGCCGATCTGTATATTGTCGCGGATGTGATGAATTACTCCGTCACGTATAAAGTCGTCGGAAGAGTCAATCACATGTCCCCCGACAACCATTTCCAGGATTTAAAGCGAATTATCTCCGCGGCAAACGGCAAGGCGCACCGCATCAGCGTCATTATGCCTTTCCTTTACGAGAGCCGTCAGCACAAGAGGTCCGGACGCGAGTCGCTGGACGCGGCCATCGCGCTCAGGGAGCTGCAGAATTACGGGGTCTCCGAGATCATCACCTTCGACGCGCACGACCCGCGCGTCCGCAATGCCATTCCCCTGCGCGGCTTTGACAATTTCATGCCCACCTACCAGTTCCTTCGCGCCCTGTTAAAATGCGCTCCGGATCTGGATTTTGGCAGCAGCCATTTCATGGTAATCAGCCCGGACGAAGGGGCTCTGAACCGGGCCGTCTATTTTTCAAATGTGCTCGGAGCGGATATCGGCATGTTCTATAAGCGCAGGGACTACTCCCGCATCGTTGACGGCAAGAATCCGATCGTCGCCCACGAGTTCCTCGGCGATTCCGTCGAGGGCAAGGACTGCGTCATCATAGACGATATGATCTCCTCCGGCGGTTCCATGCTCGATGTCTGCAGACAGATCCGGGAGAGAGGCGCGAAGCGCGTCTTCATCTGCACCACCTTCGGTCTCTTCACGGACGGGTTCGATAAGTTTGACAAGTATTACGAGGAAGGCTTCTTCACAAAGCTCATCACGACGAACCTCTGCTACCGCCCGCCGGAACTGCTCAAGAAGCCCTATTACGAGACAGCCAATATGTACAAGTATCTGGCCAGCATCATCAATACTCTGAACCACAACGACTCCATGGACAACGTCCGCAGTACGACCAGGAAGATCCAGAAGATGATCGACAAGATCGGGAGCGGCAAGCCCCTTTTCGACGAGGGAGCCGAGCTGGAGAGGCACTGACCCTCCTTTGTACAGCCGCCTGCGGCTTCTTACATCCTGCATAAAGGCTGCTATTCACGGCCCTCCGCATAAAGACGACATAATAATAAGAACCGGGGAATTCCTTCCCCGGTTCTTTATGTTTAGCATTCGTATTGTTTATTCCTCGCCGTTTGCGATCTCCTCAGCGCGGATCGCAACCTGCTTCGCCTGAACATCGGCCGGAGCCTGTTCGTAGCGGGCAAATTCGAAGGAGAAGTCACCGGATCCGCCTGTCATGGAACGGAGAACCGTGCTGTATCCGTAGATCTCCATCTGCGGGACATCCGCCTCGATCACGGTAAGGCCCTTGCCTGCGGGATTCATGCCGAGCACGCGTCCGCGTCTCTTGTTGAGGTCTCCCATGACATCGCCGGTATACTGATCCTTAACCGTAACCTTCAGATTGATGATCGGCTCAAGAAGAATCGGGTCAGCAGCCATGAAGCCGTTCTTGAAAGCGGTGCGGGTAGCTGTCTTGAATGCCTGCTCGGAGGAGTCTACCGGATGGTAGGAGCCGTCGTAGAGAATGGCTTTCACGCCGACAACCGGATAACCGGCAAGCGGGCCTGCCTCGACGCTCTCATTAAGACCCTTTTCAACAGCAGGATAATAGTTCTTCGGAACAGCGCCGCCGACGACCTCGATGCCGAATTCATACGGAGCCTCCATATTGCCGCTCGGCTCGAAGCGCATCTTGACGTGGCCGTACTGTCCATGGCCGCCGGTCTGCTTCTTGTGCTTGCCTTCCACGTCGGACTTCTTGCGGATCGTCTCGCGGAATGCCACCTTCGGCTGGCTCAGTTCGATGTCGACCTTATATCTCTCCTTCAGCTTGCTCTTGATCACATCGATCTGCTGGTCGCCGATGCCGTAGAGCAGTGACTGATGGTTCGCGGAGTCAATGACATTCTTGAAGGTGAGGTCTTCCTGCGCAAGCTTCGCCAGGGCCTGGGAAACCTTATCCTCATCGCCCTTGTTCGCCGCGCGGTATCTCTCGTAAGTGTACGGAACGGACAGCTCTGCCTTCGGATAGCTGATCGGAGCAGCCTTCGTGGACAGAGAGTCGCCTGTAGAGACGTCAAGCTTCGCCAGAGCGCCGATATCGCCCGCGCTAAGCTCCGGAACCTCCTGCGCCTTGTTGCCGCGCATGACATAGAGCTTGCCGAGACGGAACTCAGCATTCTTATCCGGATCATAGAGGGAATCATCGGCCTTCAGTGTGCCTGAGCAAACCTTGATCAGGCTGTACTTACCGATGAACGGGTCAGCGATGGTCTTCCAGACATACGCGGTCTTTTCCTTGGACGGATCATAATTCGCTTCGAAGTCTGCTCCGCTCTTTGTATTCTTTCCGGTAATGGTGCGCTTGGAAGGAGCCGGGAAATAGGCGACGATCTCATCAAGGAGATTTGCGACGCCCATCAGATTGACCGGGGAGCCGATGCACACGGGGACGATGGAGCCGTCCGCCACATTGGCTGCGATGGCCTCGGCGACTTCTTCATCTGTGAACTCATCGCCGCCGAAATATCTCTCCATGAACTCCTCGCTTGTCTCAGCGACGGATTCCATAAGAGCTTCATGATACGTCTCAAGATCCGCTTCGAGATCGGCCGGTACCGCGCACTCCTCAACCTTGCCCTTCGCGCCGAACTTTCTTCCGGCTCTCTTTACGACATTGACATAGCCGGTGAGCTTCCCGTCCTCGCGGATCGGAATGTGAAGCGGAGCCACCTTCTTGCCGTAGAGCTCTTCAAGTGCAGAGACAATGTCGCCGTAGTTGACGTCGGCGTTGTCCATGCCGCTGACATAGAACATGCGGGGGAGATTCCTGCTCTCGCACAGATCCCATGCCTTCTGAGTGCCGACCTGCACGCCTGCCTTTCCGGCGATCACGATCAGGGCCGCGTCGGCTGCACTGACGGCCTCCTCCACTTCACCGACGAAATCGAAGAAGCCCGGAGTGTCCAGGATATTGATCTTCGTGTTCTTCCACTCGATCGGAACGACTGCGGTAGAGATGGAAAACTTTCTCTTGATCTCCTCCTTGTCGTAATCGCTGATGGTATTCCCGTCAGTGACTGTGCCCATACGGCCGGTCAGGCCGGTCAGATGCGCCATGGACTCTGTCAGAGTAGTCTTGCCGGCACCGCCGTGGCCAAGTACTGCTACGTTGCGGATGCTGTCAGTTTTGTAAACGTTCATAAATGCCTCCCAAAAATAATTAGATAGGAACTATTATACGAAAGTGGCCCGCGATATTCAAGCTTTATCAGGCAAGAAAACGGAGCTCCGCTTATACGGAGCCCCGTTGTAAAATGTCATTGATGGAATAAAGCTTCTGTTCGGGTTATTTATTCTGCTTTTTCACCCTGGGCAGACAGATACTTCATGAAATAATTCACGATAAAATCCTTCGCCTGTTCGATCGTATAGACTTCACCGGCTTCCTCGAAGGTCTTGATGGCTTTGTTCATCTTCGCGTAATCGATGATATTGTCATAGAGTCCTACGCTCGCGAGCGTATTCCTGTCAGTGCCGAAATAGTCATCGGCCGTGATTCCGACCTGCTCGCACAGCTCGGGAAGCTTCTCATATAATTCCTCGTCTTCATAGATCTCGGAACCGGTAATCTCAAACTCTGTTTCATCCTCATTCGCAGTGACATCCAGGATTCCGGTCTCAACGCCGCCGCTCTTGAAGACAAGGTTGCTTCCGTCCACATCGAAGTTGAGAAGCCAGTAATCGCCGAGAACCTTGCCGTCGTCGAGGCCGACAATGACCGGCACAACGATGGCGATATCTGCGGGATCATAGAACTTCGCGTAATTCTCAACAATATAGTCGGTAATTGCTTCATCGAAAGGATCTTCACGGATCTCATCGCTGTCAAGCGGCTCCCGAAGCATCGCTTCGATGTCAAGCCCGCCTTCCGAGCCTCCGCCGAGGATCGCTTCCACGACACCGATGAGAGAATCAAGATTGACGGCCCCGTCCTCACCGGCAAACATCCTGATCAGGCCGCCCAGCTCAGCCGGAATGTCCTTTCCGATTTCTACTCCAAGCTGGTCCGCTACTTCCGAGATCTTCCCGGAAAGCCCTTCGGCCTGGGTCTTAATCTCCTCGACAGCCTTATTGATCCCTGAGGAAAGCTCGCTGTCCGGATCCTCCAGCTCGCTGATGAGGCCTCCGAGAAGGTCGCCCACTTCACTTCCGGATTCGGTCATTTCCTTCAG